>CALFNL010000250.1 GCA_937902875.1 uncultured Bacteroidota bacterium
CCGCGCATGCGGTCTTTGGAGCCTGATATCTGCGGTAATATGTGAAGGCAAACCAAAAAGGCAACAGGCCTGGTCTATCAGGTGTGCCCCCAGGTCGTACAATATGCCACTGCCAGGCAGCGGTGCTTCTCTCCAGGCCTGTGGACGGGCCTCGGCGCGGTAGCGATCATAGTGTCCGAAAAAACTGTGCACCTCTCCCAATAATTTTTTCTCAAGTATTTCTTTCATCGTAATGAAGTCTCCCACATATCTACGGTTCTGGTACACACTCAGCACTTTACCGGTAAGCCTGGCAAGTTCCACCAGAAGCATGGCCTCATGGCTGGTTATGGTAAACGGTTTTTCCAATACCACGTGCTTATCGGCCTCCATGGCCATTTTCGCGTATGGGAAATGCGTATCATTTGGCGTGGTGATAATCACCAGGTCAATGGAAGGGTCCTTTACAAGATCTTCCATCGTTCTTACGATATTTATATCAGGATATTTTTCTTTGGATTCATTATGTTTCCTTTCCAATACGGTTGTGAGCCTGTATCGATCGGTCATGGTAGTAATAAACGGCGCATGAAATACCCTTGCTGAAATACCAAACCCAACGATGCCAACCCGCAATACTTTTGACGACATAGAAATATTTTTGCTGAAGTTAATTAAGAGCGCTGAATCCCGGAAAATAAAGCGGTCATTGAAAGATTATCCGGAACAGGTTGCAATGGAATTTCATTGCGCGCAATCACCAGATCCTTCACAGTAAAATAAAAGTAGAATGAGGAGCTAATTAGCCGGGTACCGATATTTATATTCCCAGGAGTCAAAAAAAGGACTGATTCCCTTCTGAAATGGAAATCAGTCCACACAAAGCTTCTATAATATACTATCCTATGCCAGGATCTTTTTGAGATTATTGTAGCTGGTGGCAATATTTTCGAATGGCTTGGGTGCGCCATCCTGTTCTACAAAGAAATGTTTGAGACCTGCTGTTTCTGAGCCTGAAAAAATTCGTTTGAAATCAACATAGCCATTTCCTACTTCCGTAGGTTGCTTTGTATCCTTGTCGAGATCTTTTACATGCCAGAGAGGAAAACGCCCTGGATTCTTTTTAAACAGTTCCAATGGATCGGCTCCGGCCTTGGTGGCCCAACCCAGGTCTAATTCAAATTTCAAAATATCGGGGGAGGTCTGAGTCAGCAACATTTCATATGGTATCAAACCGTCCACCGTATCGAATTCATGGGTGTGGTTATGGTAAGCCAATGTGATGCCAGCCTTCTTAGCGGCTTCCCCGGTTTTATTCAGGATTTCTATGGCTGCTTTAATTTCATCTGCCTTTCCAAGAGGTATGGATGCGCAAACCAGGTAATGAACACCGCCCTCCGCGGCCTCGTCAACTAATTGCTGGGCATTTTCTTTCAGATTTTTTACGAGGGGAATGCTTATGGGCTTTCCATCCGGACCGGTCATGGGCCTGGCTCCGGCAGGGCGCCTGAATGGTGCTCCCAGAACGTGATGCGATTGCCAGCTCAGTCCGCTGTTTTTCACCAAAGCGGCAAACTCTTTGGGGCTCATTCCATAGTAGCCACCCTTTCTGCTGAACGCCGATTCAATTTCTTTATAACCTATGGCTGCTATTTTTTTTAAAGACCCCGCCACATCTTCATCCATCAGATTAAACAAAGTGTATAGTTGCAGGCCGGCAGGCGGTATTTCGGCACCCGTGAAAAATGAGTCGGCTATATTTTTCTTCATCAGTAAACCACCAATCGCCATGGCGCCGGAATTTCTGAGAAAATCTCTTCTTTTGAGCATGATCATTGATTTAATTGAGGTGATTGAATATTTAAGAAAGGTTTCAAATGGGTTTTGAATGATTGAATTGCCTGATTATGTCCTGAATTTTTAGGCTGTTCCTATAGTACACAAGTAATTTGCCCCTGCTATCATATAGCGCCGCAAAAGGAGTTACCTGCACGTGGTAATAGTACATTACGGTGCGGTAAATACCCTCCGTACCGGCCTTGATACACGGATATTTGTTCAAATGAAATGAATCTGTAAAGGCCTTCACGGCGGAGAGGCCAGCCGCACAGATCATGACCACCTGCACATGATTTAATTTTGAAATATTTTTCACCAGGTCGGAGGTGAAATGTTTACAATGACTGCAGTCCGGGTCAAAATACACGATCAATAATTTTTCTTCAGGCTTCAGATTGGAGGCATTGAAATAACTCCGGTTCCCCAGCATGATATTGAAAGGAGGGATGCTGTCTGGCACATTATATTGTTGCGCGAAGCCCTCCATCCACCCTAATAGCAATAAGCTGAAAATTACAGGTCTCATTCGGCGGCTCTAATTTTAACTGAAATAAATATAAAGTTTTATACTATGCCGATATCAATTTTTAACCAAACAATTTCTAATAAAGGTATTTGACTTTAATGAGTCTGCTATTTCGCAGCTACTTCAGGAACCTTATTTTGAAATTGTATTTCCACCATCTGCATCAATGGCTGATTGGCTTCCGCTTTGGGGTTTCTGAATACAAAAAAAACTTTATGTATTCCTTCTTCCGCAGAAATCGGGGCCATTGCCTTTGTTGCCATAAGCTTCCTGAGTAAGCTGAAATCAAATTCTTTTGGCTGATTCGAGGCTTTCTTGTCTCCATCCTTCTTCTTGCCAGCTACGGAAGCCTTTTTATCTTGCCCACCCAGCTTTTTCATCATGCTATCAAAATCGAAAGCTTTGGAAACGACCATTTCAGTCTGACCAATCAGTCTTCCATCGGGGGCATCAAGGTGCACTTCAATTATGCCACCCGCATCTCCTTCGTTGGGCGTTGCCTGAACCCAAAATTCAATCTGCCTGATTCCGCTAAAGTCAATATTATTATAACCGAGATAAGAGTGATCACCTAACATGGAAAATGAAACTGATGGCGTGGTGAGTAGTTGGGTATGTGCTTGGATATCGGCTCTTTCCGGAACGAGGCTGGGGCTTCTCAGAGGTAATAAATATTCGGAGGAAAGGCTGCCGATATTTCCATTTCCCTTATCGCTGTATGCGGCCCTCAGGAGGTAGCCTCCTTTTCCATTGTCGCCCTTTGGAATTCTTGGGGTATAATTGCCAGACAAAGGGATAAAGGGCAGGGGAATTTGTTTCTGCCCCATACTCAGGATATATTTCACGATTGTCTCTGCTTCCGGTTGTGAAATTTTCGGGTGCGCGCTCATAGCGTGTTCACCCCATACGCCACCACCACCCTGGATAACTTTTGCTGCTAACCTGGCAACGGCCCCCTGATCTGATTTGTATTTCCCTGCAATGTTCAGGAAGCTGGGACCCACGGAATTTTTGTCTGGCAGGTGGCAGGTCTTGCAATCGCTGGCATTCATAAGATACAAACCGGCTATAAAACCGGTTTTTGCATCGGCTGCGCGATGATGCCGGGCGATCTCAATGGGATCAAAGCCATCGGGGATATAGTCAAAATTTACGGCAATCTCATCGGGGCTGACTTTGCCACTGGCCACTGTGCCATCTTCTTTGTCGGAAATTTCAATTGCATATTGAATCGATTGATTGGGGAAAAAGAAGGTCTTATTGCCCTTGAGAATATTAATATTTACAACTGGTGGGTCATTACCCGCCTTCAATTCCAGGGCCTTGCTGTTCTTTTCTCCCCTGGTATCCGTAACAGTGAGTTTGGCCTCGTATGTTCCGGCCTGATCTAAAATTAATTTGGGATTGGGATCCGTGAATGTTTCATGG
>CALFNL010000251.1 GCA_937902875.1 uncultured Bacteroidota bacterium
GATGGAGACCTTTACCATTCAATTTGCCAATGCTTTTGTGGAACATTGCGAACTGCAGCTATTATGGGAAAATACAATCCTGTCTATTCACCTTGAAACGGATGTAGATTCCCGCGTGATGGCAAATATAGAGGAGGCGATGAAGGGCGAAAAGAAACCATATTATTTCGCTGCCATCTATTATTACAACCATAATAAAGACATGAATAAGGCATTGGCATGGATAAGCGAGTTTGAAAAAGCGCGTCCCCAGGCCGACAATGCTAAATACTGGAAAGCAAGAATTCAATTGAAGATGGGCGATAAAAAGGCGGCCATTGCAACAGCCAATGAAGGAGTAAGGCTGGCAACCGAAGGATCGGATGTGGAATATATCCGATTGAACAGGGAAGTACTGGAAGAAGCCCGGAAATAGATTAGCTATTCTTTTTCACAAATTTTTTTGCCAGGCTATTACTTCTGATTCTCAGTGGGTTTTTCTATTTAACAGGATTTCTTCATTTGCGATTCTGGTAATTGCATCTGTGCTCATTTGAATATCTTTTTCTGTTGTTATCCATGAAGAAACGCTTATTCTCATCGCTGTTATTCCCTTCCATATAGTGCCTCCGCACCAACAGGTGCCATCATCCTGTATTTTTTTGATGATCCTGTTTGTGAGGTCTGCGTCACCAAAAGAAACCAGCACCTGGTTAAGCGTTACATTGTTCAGGATCCGGAACCCTGCCTTTCTTAAATTTTCGGCAAATAGTTCAGCATGGCTGCAACAACGGTCAATCAATTCAATTACCCCTTTTTGGCCCAATGAGTACAGAACGGCCCATGTATCAATTCCTCTTGCTCTTCTGGACATTTCAGGGGTATAATAATATGGGTCAGGTTCTATGGAATCAGGCAGATAAGCAGCGCTGACTGAGAGGGCAGATTGCAGTGCTTTTGGCTCTTTACAAATTATCAGCCCGCTATCGTATGGAACATTGAGCCATTTGTGCAGATCAACTGCCCACGAATCCGCGAGTTCGCAGCCTTCAGTAAGATGAAACTTCATGGGGGAAACAGCAGCCCAAAGGCCAAATGCTCCATCAATATGCACCCAGGCGCGTTTTTCCCTGGCCAGCAAACAAATTTCTTTGATCGGATCAATAGCGCCCGTGTTGACATTCCCCGCCTGCAAACAGACCAGGGTAGATTCATCCGGTTCGGGCATCTTGGTGGCGATTATTCTGCCCTGATCGTCAGTTGGCACTCTTATCAGGTTCTCTAAGCCGAAGCCGGCAAGTATTAAGGCTCTGAGCATGCTGGCATGAATTTCTTCTCCCACAATTATACGCATCGGAGGAGCTCCATTCATCCCTCGGGCTTTGATATTCCAACCTATGCGTTCATAAAGGCTTTGCCGGGCAGCCAATACACCGCAAAAATTTGCCATGGTGGTACCCGTTACAAAGCCCACCGCTGAATTCGCCGGTAATCTCAGCAGTTCCAGCAACCAGTTGCCTGCCACCTTTTCCGTTTGCGCGGCAATAGGCGAGGAAATCTTAAACACCGCGTTCTGATCCCAGGTTGATGCTAACCAGTTAGCCGCCAATGCCACCGGAATTGTACCGCCAAACACAAATCCAAAATACCGGCCACCGGTGCTTGCAACGGTATTGGGTGATCCAATCTTGTTTAACACTTCGAGAACTGCTTCAGGATCGGACGAAGAGGCGGGTAAAGGAACAGAGAGTTTTTCCAGCTCTTTTAGTGCCACTTCATCAGGGAAGGCCCTTTTTTCCCCCAATTCATGAA
>CALFNL010000252.1 GCA_937902875.1 uncultured Bacteroidota bacterium
ATGGAATCACGTGCAGATTGGGAATGTCGGTCTTTAATATCACGTCCCTTGCAGGGGTATCATTCACCATGCAATCATAAAGGCTTTGCTGAATATTGTGCAGGTCAAATCCTACGCCCGTGGTGCTATTGGCCTGCGGGTCTGCGTCAACCAGCAAGGTCCTCATTTCCAGTACTGCCAGGCTGGCTGCAAGATTAATGGATGTAGTGGTTTTGCCCACCCCGCCTTTTTGATTCGCTATTCCTATGATTCTTGCCATATCCTATTTGGAGGTCCTGATCCATTTACGACAGGACCCTGGTTTTATTGTATTTATTTGCTTATTCTCCCGATTATTTACGCGCGTAAAACGGTCCCTTACCAACGGTGCGCTGATCCAACCATAATCCAGAATCTTATTCACCAATCGTTCAGGTAATCCTGCGGGGAATCAGCTTATGCCTAATTCCCGCGAAACCTATGACAGGTTGACAAAAATACGGCTTCGCTATAATATTCAGGAACAATTAATTCACACTTGTGTTATATTGCAATCACCAGCTATGTACACAATAATTTCCGCCACTAACAGGATTGGTAGCAATACCCTGAAAATAGCATTCCAGTATCATGAATTAATGAAACAAAAAGGGATCGAATCTCAATTTTTATCCCTTGAAGGCATTGATACCAATTACCGGAATGAAGGATTGATTGGAGTGGAAAATCAATTTCTCATCCCGGCCCGAAAATTCATTATTGTAACGCCTGAATACAATGGCAGTTTCCCGGGGGTATTCAAAGCCATGATTGACAATAATGATATCGAAAATGTATGGTGGGGCAAGAAGGCCCTATTGGTAGGTGTATCCACGGGGAGGGCGGGTAATCTCAGAGGAATGGAACATCTCACCGGGGTGCTGCACTATCTGAAAGTAGTGGTTCACCCCAATAAACTCCCCATTTCCATAGTGAATAAATTATTGGATGAGGAGGGTTTCGTTAAAGACAAAGCCACGCTCCGTGCCATTGATCAACAGTTGGAAGAATTTATTCATTTTTGACATAGAAATCAGAGATCAGTATGATCCTGAATTTAAATCCATCTCAATTCATCAAGCAAAAATCATGAACCGCCCGGCACTTTCGTGGATCGTTATAGTAATCATGCTGCTGCTGGATCTGTATGTGTTCCAGGCCATCAGGATGGTGAGTCAACCCGCTCCGCAAAAATTGAAATGGCTGATATTTGCTGTGTTTTGGATATTGAGTGCACTTTCAGTCGTAACCATGTCAATCATTCCATATTCGAATTTCGAAAATTGGCCAAAGCTTTTGCGAACTTATCTTCTTGCAGGAATAATCGGACTCTTCCTTTCAAAAATGATCACGGCTTCTTTTCTGATGGTTGACGATTTACGCAGGGTAATCCAATGGGCAGGAGGTAAACTGTATTATCAATTCCTGCAGCAGGAGCATTTTACATCGTCCGGAATTTCAAGGTCTGCTTTCCTGAGCTGGATTGGTTTGGCCGCGGGAGGGGGAATCATGGGAAGTCTGTTGTATGGATTTGGCAATAAATACCGCTACAGGTTAAGGCGTGTGAAACTTTCATTCGATAACCTGCCAGCGGCTTTCAGGGGTTTGAGGATTCTGCATTTTTCCGACATTCATTCCGGAAGCTTTACAGACAAGAGGGCCGTAGAGCATGGTGTTGAGCTCATCATGGCACAAAGGGCCGACCTCATTCTTTTTACCGGCGATCTGGTGAATGATCATGCGGATGAAATGAAGGAATACAAGGAAGTATTCAGTCGCATCACCGCACCCATGGGAGTTTACAGTACTCTTGGAAATCATGATTATGGTGACTACCGGAAATGGTCAAACGTAGAAGAAAAGCGAAGGAATCTTCAAAACCTGAAGGATATACATCATTCCATGGGCTGGCGGCTGCTCATGAATGAACACGTGCCATTAGAGAGGGGAGAGGATCGGATAGGCCTTCTGGGAATCGAGAACTGGAGCGCCAAGGCGAATTTCTCAAGGTATGGCAGCATGAAAGAAGCCTATGCAGGGGCAGAGCAATATCCCTTCAAAATTTTGATGAGTCATGATCCCAGTCATTGGGATGCAGAAGTAAGGCCTGAATATGGAGATGTGGATTTAACGCTGAGTGGCCATACTCATGGCATGCAATTTGGACTGGAATTTCCCGGATTCAAATGGAGTCCTGTGCAGTACGTTTATAAACAATGGGCGGGATTGTATGAAATGGGAAAACAAAAATTGTATGTGAATCGCGGATTTGGATTCATCGGCTACCTTGGAAGAGTTGGTATCCTACCCGAAATTACTCTCCTGGAATTGACCTGATGATTATTGCTCCATTCAATATTTTTTCCTTTCACATTAAACTTCAAAGCACTTATAAAGTCTATTTTCGGTTGACCAGCCAAAAGCCTGTATGAATACAAGAACCCTGTTTTTAATCTATATAGCATTGCTATGCCGGATTCCTGCGTTCGCACAGGAAAAACCCTCAATCGATGCCTTACCCGATTCAACCTACCTGAGCGATTCTTTGCTGGTTGATTTAAAATCTCTCCTGGATTCATTCGAATTTAAAAAGAGTTTTGTGAGTATAAATGTCACATTGAGTAATGCCCTGTTCAGCCTGAGGAATGACAATTTCAATGCCCAGCAGGCATATACCAGCAAACTAAGCATGACTCCCTCACTCAGCTATTATCATCGCTCAGGCCTGGGCGTAACGGGCGCGGCCTACCTGATATTTGACAGTGGCCATACGGGTGTTTACCAATACGTGTTGAGCCCTTCTTATGATTATGTGAATGGGAAGCAACTGGCATTTGGAATATCATTTACACACTATTTTAAGAATGCGGGCAAGTCTGAATATTCAAGCCCATTCAATAACGAATGGTATGCGTATATCCATAGCAAAAAGAAATGGTTGAGGCCGGGACTTTCATTGGGCTACGCCCGCGGACAATATAAAGATGTTTACATAAAGGACACTACGATACTTGGCCTTCACCGCATATTCTTTGATACCACGCGCACCAACCTGTCTGATTTTTCCATTGCTGCATCGGTATCTCATGATTTTGAATGGAACGGAGTTTTTGAAAAAAACGACAACATAACTATAACGCCTGTGCTTTATTTGACCGGCGGCACACAACATTACGAAGTACATTCTCAATACAAATTCATCTGGCTGGCCCAGGCCGGGCGACTGGCGCGAAAATTCAGAGCGGCTGCGGATCACAATACTAATTTTCAATTGCAGTCTTTTGCTTTCCTGCTCAGTGTTGATTATTATATTGGAGACTTCAGCATTTCACCCCAATATTATATCGGCTATTTTTTGCCTTCGGGCAGTTCAGATCGATGGAGCCATATTGGCGGCATTTCGATCGGATGGATATTTTAATATTTTCATTGGTTTTGTTTAACAAAATCATGTGAGAACTTTTAAGAGATGGCATCAATATTGGATTCGATTACCAAATAAAACCTTCATGTATGAAACGCATTCACCTTTTCAGTTTTATCACGCTTCTGCTGCTGGCATCTTCAGCATCTGCACAGGGTTTTAAACTCGCAGTTCACGCGGGAGCCAACCTGAATAAGATCGATGGTCAATCTTTCGATGATGGATTTGCATTCGGCTACCATTTGGGTGTGGCGCCAGAAATCATGTTTGCCAAAAAATGGGGCATACAACCTGAACTGATGTTCAGCCAAACCAATACCAAAACTTCCACAAGATTCAAAGACATTTATAATCCTTCCCTCAATGATCTCAGGGATGTTCAGTTGAAATATCTGAGCATTCCAATCCTGCTGACCTACCGACCCATAAAAGTGTTTTCACTTCAGGCAGGCCCGCAGTTCAGCGCGCTCATGAGCCAGGATAAAACCTTGTTGGAGGATGGGAAATCTGCATTCAAGCAAGGTGATTTTGCCCTGGTAGGTGGCGCTCAACTTTACCTGTTGGGTTTTCGTGTGTATGGCCGCTATGCGGTTGGACTGGCCAATATCAATGACATTGACCAGCGTGACAAATGGAAGAGTCAGACCATTCAATTGGGGGCGGGATTTTCTTTTTGATCAAATAAAGCATATATATATATCTGAGGTCCGGGCCTTGGTC
>CALFNL010000253.1 GCA_937902875.1 uncultured Bacteroidota bacterium
TCTTGCAGTATCGTCCTGCTGTCTGACGGATACCATCTCTCATCTTTGCCCTGCCAGGTATAGCTCCAGCATCCATTCAGGGCGCTGATGCTTTGCGCGCAGGGACCAGCAACCAGAACTTTGCTATTCCTGGAAAGCGGCAGCACATTATTTTCATTTTTCAAAAGGGTCATGGCCTCATGGGCCGCGTTAAGAGCGATCTCCTGGAAAGCGGGTTTTCCAAAATTGGCAATCGCCGCCGCTTCGGGATACGGATTGTCGAATAGCCCCAATTTCATTTTAAGGAGAAGGATCCTTCTCACCGCGTCATCAATTCTGCTCATAGACACTTCGCCTTTCTTCACCGCTTCCTTGAGCAGGTCGGCAAATGAAAAATCACTGGGTACCATGCTCATGTCTATTCCCGCATTAACAGCCATCACAACAGCCTGGCGGGGAGATGCAGCCACATCATGCCTTGTATATAACCTGATCACATCTTCCCAGTCACTCACAATGAGGCCTTCAAATCCCAGTTCCTTACGCAATACATCTGTTAACAGGTATTTGCTGGCATGTACCGGTTCACCATTAATATCACCTGAATTGATCATGATGGTGGAAGCCCCGGCCTTTACCGCCGCGCGAAATTGAGGCAGATAGTATTCCCTCAATTCTATTTCAGGCAGGTAAGCAGGTGTTCTGTCTTTACCTGAGCGTGGAGCCGAATAACCCAGATAATGCTTCATGCAACTGGCAACGGCTGTGGGCTTGCGCAATCCATCTTCTTCATAAGCTTTTATTGCCGCGGCGCCCATGGTTTTACCAATATAAACGTCTTCTCCATAGGTCTCGGCAAATCTCGACCAGAGCGGTTGCCTTCCACAGTCAAGCACAGGAGCGAAATTCCAACGTACACCGGATGCTCGCAATTCCATCGCAGTTGTTTTCGCAGCCTGTACTACAAGCTCGGGATTGCGGGTAGCTGCCATGGCGATATTTTGTGGGAATAAGGTGGAATTGAGCGTGTAGGTTTGCCCGTGAATTCCGTCCAATCCATAAATAACCGGAATCCTGAGGCGGGTTTTTTTTGCTTCATCCTGAATCTGCGTAATATTCGTACGCCATTTTTCTGCGGTCAATGCGTTACTTACATCATTCAGTATGGAACCCACTTTATAATCTTCAATGGCCTTTTTTAATGCGGCCGGATCCAGGTTGCCTTCCTGGTTACCCCAGCCCTGCGTGGCTACAACGGCCATGGTTACCTGCGTCATTTGGCCGATCTTTTCATCAACCGTCATTTGTTTCAGCAGGGCCTCTGCTCTTTGGCGGTCGGAACTGGTGATTTGACTGAATGACTGGTGGAACAGCAGTAGTCCCAGGATCAGGAGCGAATTCCTTTTCATCGTAAAAATTGGTTGGATTGGCGAAAGAAGGTATATCCCTTAAAGTTAATCAGAAATTTTTGTCAACGGCAAATATTTAGAGGTAAGGCCGGGCGGGGATTTTTTTGGAGAATTTCCAAGGATCTGAGCATCTGATTCCGATTCTTCCTATTTTTATTAGCATTCAATAGGCAGATAATTTCCGTGTAGAAAAGAAATAAAAGTCCTACCTTAATTTGGTCAATAGACTATCCGGATTGATTGGAAGGCAGGCAGTTTAGGGGTTACACCTTCCTGAAACAAAAATTATTTTCAAACCTTTAAATACAGACGATCGCTATGACCAGCTCTCGCAGAAGTTTTCTGAAAAAAACCGCCCTGGCAATTGCCGGCGCTTCCGTACTTAGCAACGAACTCTTTGCCGAATGGAAAGGCAGGGAAATTTTGGGGATACAACTGTATTCCGTACGTGACGACATGTCAAAGGACCCACTGGGTACCCTTAAGCAGATAGCCAAAATTGGCTATAAGAATGTTGAACATGCCAGTTATGTAAATAGAAAATGCTATGGCTATGCGCCTAAAGACTTCAAGAAATTGTTATCAGACCTGGGGATGAAGATGCCCAGCGGCCATACCGTAATGGGCCGTCAACACTGGGACGAGACGAAAATGGACTTTAC
The DNA here is from genome assembly GCA_937902875.1 of uncultured Bacteroidota bacterium. Classification (GTDB taxonomy): domain Bacteria; phylum Bacteroidota; class Bacteroidia; order Chitinophagales; family Chitinophagaceae; genus PSRI01. The sequence goes on from CALFNL010000253.1 coordinate 2,051, forward strand.
TGACGCATGGAAATACACCGTGGAAGACGCGGCCACTATGGGTCAGCAATACGTAATAAGCCCCTGGCTCGATGAAGGATACCGCAAGAATTATGACGACCTGAAAAAGTATATGGAAGTATTCAACAAGAGTGGTGAACTCTGTAAGAAATCGGGTATGAAATTCGGCTACCATAATCATGATTTTGAATTCAGCTCGGAACTGAATGGTAAGAAGGTATTCGACATCATCCTCGAGAATACTGATCCTAACCTTGTGGCCCAGCAACTTGATATTGGCAACATGTATGGAGCCGGCGGAAGGGCACTGGAAATTCTCAAGCAATACCCTGGAAAATTTGAATTGATGCACGTCAAGGATGAAATCAAGAGCGAAAAAGGAGAGATGGGTGGCTATGAAAGCACCATCCTGGGCAAGGGAGTGGTAGGCACAAAAGAAGTGGTGGACCTGGCGAGAAAATCTGGGGGCACTACCCATTTCATCATTGAACAGGAATCATATCAGGGTAAGACCCCGATCGAATGCGCACAAGAAGATTTTGCGATCATGAGAAAATGGGGTTATTGATTTCGAAAAAAAGCTAAGAATTGCAAAAGAGTCCACCATTTGGCGGACTCTTTTTTGTTTGAACTGAAATAATTTTCGTAACTGGCCTGGTCTATTTGTGAGATAATTGGCAGATCAGGTTCCTGTCCCGACTTGGATAATTCCAAATGAGGACGAGGGTTGGGAACAGGAGAATTCAAACCAATTTCTAAGTGCTCGTGGCCGGTCTTTTCACCAACTTCCCCGCCACGAAGGCAAACAGGCCCAGAATCAAACCAAACAGAACTCCAAAAACTGGCCCCAAAATAAGCGTCATGATTCGCGGATGGGTGGGAAGCGGCATCCTGGCATTCATGGTCAGCACTTCCGGATGGTTAGTCGCATATGTTTTGAATAATAAAACATGTGCGGCGGTGATCCAGATGCAATTTACCAAACTCAGGAAGAACCCGTGCAGGAAATATTTTCCTGAGCAGTTCTTGGCAATAGCATAAGCGCAGATAATAAATATTACAAGCCAGAAATAGGGCTCGATATTGAAGGGTATCCAATATACCGTTGCTATGCCCATGGCCAATCCGAATAGGGAAAGTTTAAAAATCAGGTTCCAGTTCATGGTCATATTTTTAATGGTTACATGAAATTTAGAAGGATCAGGTTTATAGAAAGATAATTCCCGGTGCAGGTAATTGATTCGATAAGATAAGAATTGCATCTGATGGATGCAAGTTTTTTTGAAGCTTTTAGCTGGAGAACTCCTTATTCTAAAACGCTTCCCCCCGGCCATGGAACAAATATGAGTTTCCATGCTTGTCCCCTTAAGGACATGTGCGGCCTGTTAGAAAAGCCATTTAAGCGATTGTAGTCTTCACTTACTCCTGTAAAAGGATCAGAAAGCGGCAGCCCTGACAGGTAAAATATCGACTATCGAAAGAAATTCGGATTCTCTGAATTCTGCACTATTTTACTGATAAAAAGAAAGAATATGAAAATTTCCCGGAAGCTTTTTAGCGCAGTATTATGGACTTCTTTGGTGGCTGGAACTCTGGACGCAATTGGAGCAATCATCAATTATCTGATAGCCTATGGTAAGAATCCGGTGAGAATATTTTACTATATAGCGAGTGGTGTTTTTGGTAAAGAGGCTTATAGTGTTGGGAATATAATGGCAGTGCTGGGTTTGGTTTTTCATTACCTGATAGCATTAGTATTCACTTCTTTCTTTTTTCTGCTAGCTTCCAGGATAATTTGGCTCCAAAGGCATTTACCCATTTCGGGAATATTTTATGGCATTTTCATTTGGCTGGTCATGAACTGCATTGTGCTGCCTTTTTCCAATGTAGTGAGAGGGCCCTTTAATCCGGCTCAGGCAATCATTGGTATTCTCATACTTATACTCGCCGTGGGTATTCCCATTTCCATCAGGTCATCGTTGTATTTCAGTAAGGCAGGCTGACTCAAAAAATATTCCAACACCATACCGCCCCGGAAAGGGTGGTATGGGTGTTCATGTACGGTTCATATCTCCCGGCAGGTAATTTATCCGCTTATTCTTCGTTAATAATTGAGGTAATTTGTTTGGTTGATCCAATTCCTCAGGCGAAATTCCTTTTTCGGTTAAGGCCTGTGAAAATATGGTATGAAACTCCTCCTGTTTATTGCCGCACTTCTCATTTGCCCGGCAGGTATTCAAGCCCAGACCAAAAACGTAAAGCCAGCTCCTAAAAAAACCGCTCCCAAAGGAAAGAGCATAGAGGCTCCAAACTACCGGTAAGGGATATCTAATAGGCTCCGGACGAATTCTTTTTATTCCACCATTGCAAATTTTCATATTTCTTTACAGATCGCGATCTGCGGCCAACTCTTCCTGTACTATACTAACAATCGTTATCTTTGCCCCTTGGTTTAAAGACAAGTCATGAATAAAGAAATATATATTATTTCGGCTGTGCGCACTCCCATAGGGAGTTTTGGCGGGGCTCTGAAAGATTTTTCTGCAACTGGATTAGGAGGTTTTGCAATAAGAGCCGCGTTAAAAAAAGCGGGACTGGATCCGAAACTGGTGCAGGATGTCCTGATGGGTTGTGTGATTCAGGCAAATCTGGGTCAGGCACCGGCCAGGCAGGCAGCCAAATTTGCGGGCCTGCCCAATGAAGTGAACTGCACTACAATAAATAAAGTTTGTGCCAGTGGGATGAAATCAATTTCTTTAGCCGCGCAGAGCATTGCCCTGGGTGACGCAGACATCGTAGTGGCAGGAGGGATGGAAAGCATGAGTAATGTACCGTACTATAACGCGAATATGCGTTGGGGAAATAAGTACGGTAACACTGCAATGATTGATGGACTGGCCAAAGACGGACTTACTGATGTATATGATGGCATGGCAATGGGCAATGCCGCAGAACTCTGTGCCAGGGAATGCGGTATTAGCCGTGAAGACCAGGATGCGTTTGCAGTAGAAAGTTATAGGCGTTCTCAGGCTGCCTGGGAAAAAGGCAAATTCAACAATGAAATCATACCCGTTGAGGTTCCTCAAAGAAAAGGCAACCCAATTCTGATTTCCAAAGATGAGGAACCGTTCAATGTAAAGTTTGACAAGATACCTGAATTGAAAGCGGCCTTTCAAAAAGATGGGACCGTAACTGCGGCCAATGCCTCATCCATGAATGATGGCGCGGCAGCATTGGTACTAATGAGCAAAGAAAAAGCGGATGCATTGGGATTGAAGCCCATGGCAAGAATCCTCTCATATGCCGATGCGGAACAGGCGCCTGAATGGTTCACCACCACGCCTTCAATTGCAGTACCCAGGGCGGTTGCAAAAGCGGGTCTCAAAATGGAAGATATCTCCTATTGGGAATTGAATGAGGCTTTCGCCGTTGTGGGTATTGAAAACAGCCGGCGCATGAAACTGGATCCTTCCAGAGTAAATGTTCATGGCGGCGCTGTATCGCTCGGGCATCCACTTGGTTGCAGCGGTGCCAGAATCATCGTTACCCTCATTAATGTTTTAAAGGCAAATAAGGCGAAGTATGGCGCTGCCGGTATCTGCAATGGAGGCGGCGGTGCGAGTGCTATGGTAATAGAAAATATATGAGCAAATAGGTGGCTTCCTAAATTGCCGAAACTCAGTGAACGTTAGCGATGAGTATTGCGCTAACACTGGCATATCTGGTATGATCCGGGATGAGGGATTTCAAGAAATTCTAATTTTCGTGCCTCATTTATTTTGACTAACCTGCTTAAATAACCGGAATCTTAAGTTTCAGATATCAGGCTATCACTATGGTTACGGCACAATTGAAATTCCCTGTTTGACTCCTAAATTGCAGTATGCAATTGATCAAAATCAGGCATGCTGGTCTTCAGGATGCGGCAATAGTTGCCGACATCAGTCGCAAGACCTTTTATGACAGTTTTGCCCAATTCAATACGCCTGAGAATATGGAGAAATATATTCGAAAAGAATTTTCCTCCAAAAGACTCCGGGGCGAATTAGCCTCAAATGAAAATATATTCCTCCTGGCTTATTCAAATGACCAACTTGAGGGATATGCGAAATTGAGCGAATCTTTTCAACCATCAGAATTCAGTGGAGAACCATCTCTTGAAATTTGCCGAATCTATAGCAAGGTCAATATGATTGGAAAAGGAATCGGAAAATCTCTCATGGAAGAAATTCTCAGAATCGCAATGGATAAGGGGAAGAAAATCATTTGGCTGGGTGTATGGGAACATAACCCCTGGGCGATCAGTTTCTATTCCAAATGGGGATTTCAAAAATTCAGTGAACATCCTTTCATCCTGGGCGACGAAGTTCAAACAGACTGGCTCATGAAAAAGAATATCTGATATATCCTGCCAGTGACATATCCAGCTTGTGACATATCCGGCCTGTGATATATCCAGCTTGATCCAAATATTAACTGATTCACTTTTGAGACTACTGTTCAATATTTCGGCCCAATTCCCAGGCTGCCATGATCCAAAACCATTGAGGCACCAGGAGCAGGTGGAACATTATGGAGCCATGAGAAAATTCCATATATCCCACATGTCTTGAGTGCCTCAATGGCGATTGAGGCCATGTGCAATTTTATAGTCTTCCCCCTGCCTTCACCAGAGCCCCGCAGTGTAAAGAACAGCCGCCAGAAGACGGCTGTTTTACTCAGGAGACAACATGGTAGGAGAAGAGAAAGTTCTTCATTGTTTTCCTCCCAGCAGGAGCAATTCATTCAAATGCACTTCCGTGCTGAATCTTTTCACTCCGGCCTTGTCGGTATAATTCCTCGTCACTAATTTCCCTTCCAGAGCCACTTCACTGCCCTTGGTAAGGTATTTTTCTATAGTCTCTGCCTGCTTTCCCCAGGCAATCACATTGTGCCACTGGGTTTCTGTAATTTTTTCACCCTTGGCATTCCAATACGACTCATGCGTTGCAACAGACATCCTGGCCATTTTTTTGCCCGAATCGGTATTCCTTATATCCGGAACATTTCCCAGATTACCGATCAATTGTACTTTGTTTTTTAAACCATTCATGATTCTTCTTTTTGATTTTCCAAATTCATCAACCCCGTCTCAATTGAACTATCGGAATTCCGTGTAATTGACGATACAAATATGGTTTGATGAGAAAGCCGTAGCCGGTATTTTAACATTTGTATCCGCAATTTTCTGTTTGCAATCATTTGGAGAGCCAATGCGCGGCATCTAATTTTATGATTCACTCAATAGCCATGGATATTACAACACTTAATAAAAACTGCCTCCAATGCGGCAAACCGGTAAAAGGGAGGATAGATAAAAAATTCTGTGACGACTGGTGTCGCAATGCTTACAATAACAGGCTCAATAGTGATACCAACAAACTGGTCAGGAATATCAATAACACCCTTCGACGTAACAGGCGCATCCTGGATGAACTCATTCCCCCGGGAAAAAAAATAGCCAGAATTTCCAGGCATGAGCTGATTATAAGGGGATTTGACTTCAGGTATTTTACCCATACCCGCATTTCAAGAAAAGGACTTACCTATACATTTTGTTACGAATTTGGATACCTGCCCGCTGACAATGATGAATATATCCTGATCAGGGCAAGATTGGTCGAAAAAGAATTGATAAAAAATGGGGGATAGCCACCCACTCAATTACCGGCGCAAATATATTATTTGATAACTTCGCCAACGAAAATTTCAAAAAAAATAAAATGATTAAAATTCGCCTTATGAAATCCATATTCATATTCCTGCTTGCCTTGAGTGTTCAACCGGTTCAGTGCCAGACCATGCAGGGTCAGGTGAAATGGAAATTTCATTCCAATGGAAAAATTGTGGGCTCCCCTGTCATTGAATCGGGACTCATCTATTTTGGAAGCGTTGACAGTTGCATCTACGCATTGGATCAACAAAGCGGGAATTTGAAATGGCAATTCAGGACCAATGGGGAGATAAGGTCAGACGCATTGGTAAAAAACGGAATTCTTTATTGCTACAATAGTTCCGGTAATCTATATGCCCTGAATCCCATTACGGGAAAGTTGCATTGGACATTCCAAACTTCGGGTGAGAAATATTATGATACCTGGGACTATTATCTTTCCTCCCCCGTGTATTCACAGGGAACCCTGTTCATTGGAAATGGTAACGGTAAATTATACGCGCTCAATGCATATACGGGAAAACAAAAATGGATTTTCGAGGCGGGCGGCCCCATACATGGCAGCGCAACGGTTGACAGCAACAGGGTATATATAGGTAGCTTCAACGGAAACTTCTATGCGTTAAACACCCGCTCCGGTAAGCAGGTCTGGAAATTTAAGACCGTCGGAGATGCCTATTTTCCTAAAGGAGAGGTGCAAAAAGGAGCCGCTCTTGACCACGGAGTTTTGTATTTTGGAAGCAGGGATTATAATATATATGCCATCAATGCCCAAAAAGGTCATGGGCAATGGAATATGAAAGAAGGGGGTAGCTGGGTGATTGCAACGCCCACAATTTATGAAGGCAATATTTATTTTGGCACTTCCGATTCGCATAGCTTCTATTGCATGGGCAAAGAGTATGGAGATGTTAAATGGAAGATCCCCCTGAACATGAGGGTATATGGTTCGGCATCTGCCAAAGACTCCCTGATCTATTTTGGCTGCTTTAATGGTAAAATATATGGTGCCAATTACCGGACTGGGGCGATTGAATGGATCTTTCAAACAGATGGGAGCAAGGCGAATTATTCATCAGTATATGATGAAAACGACCATTTCAAAAAGGGATTTACCCTATATGGCACGGATACGCGACGGGCCGAGCAAACTCTGCTAACGCTGGGATCCATTCTATGCACTCCCATTATTGATAATAAAATCATTTTCTTTGGGAGCACCGATGGTAATTTCTATGCGGTTACGCTTTGATTGCGCAACCGATGATTCACTCAACAGATTACTTCAAAACATCAATGCCAAGAACATGAATGATATCAGGATCGCTACCGCCCAATTTGAACATGCATCCGGCAACAAAAAGCATAATCTTTCAATCATAGACGAACTCTCGGCTCGTGCTGCGGAAAAGGGAGCCCAGGTGATCAGCTTCCATGAATGTTCCATCTCCGGCTACAGCTTCGCAAGAAGCCTGGATAAGGAAGCCATGCTGGCCCTTTCAGAATCCATCCCGGATGGCGAAAGCACCCGGGCACTCATCAAGACCGCCCGGCAAAGAAATATCACCGTGCTGGCCGGATTGTTTGAAAAGGGCGCCGACGGAAAAATTTATAAGGCCTATATCTGCGTGAAGGGTGATGGCCTGATCGCCAGATTCAGGAAACTTCATCCTTTTATAAATCCCCATATCACTCCGGGGAACGAGTACCTGGTATTTGACCTGCTGGGATGGAAATGCGGGATCCTGTTATGCTACGACAATAACGTGATAGAAAATGTGAGAGCCACTACTCTGCTGGGAGCAGAAATCATTTTCATGCCCCATGTAACTATGTGCACCCCTTCGCCTATGCCTGGACGTGGCTATGTTGACCCCGCCTTGTGGGAAAGACGAGATACTGATCCGGTTCCCTTGCGGCAGGAATTTGACGGGCCCAAAGGCCGGGACTGGTTGATGAAATGGTTGCCGGCAAGAGCCTATGACAATGGCATCTACGCGGTATTCAGCAACGCCATAGGAATGGACGATGATCAATTGAAAAACGGCAATTCCCTGGTGCTGGATCCTTACGGCGAAATAATTGCCGAATGCAGAACCCTCGGCAACGATTTCGTAATTGCGGTATGCACTTGGAACAAGCTCAAAAAATCAGGAGGCAACCGATACCTGAATGCCAGGAGGCCCGAATTGTACGGAGATATTATCGGCCAGCCGCATGAGTCGGTGCAGAAAGTTGTGTGGATGAATTCTGAGAAGCAATGATGCATTTCAGAGAGAGAGCGAAGTAATTTTGTCTTTCAATAATTTTTTCTCCGACACCGAATATGTGAGGTCCAATGCCTCCCTGAGGAATTTTATGGCCTCCTTATTATTATGGATGCGCGCATATAATTCACCCAATGTTGCGGGAAGGAGATAATAATTCCTGAGGAGATTCAGCCCCCGAATTTCTTGGATGGCATTGATAGCTGCCTGGGGCCCCTGAATTTCACTTACCACGATGGCTCTGTTCAATGCTATCACGGGCGAAGGATGCAACTGGTATAATAAATCGTAGTACCTGAGTATATTGTTCCAATTGGTGTGGGCATAGTCGGGGCTGAAAACATGTTCTGCCACGATGGCCGCTTCAAGATGGTAACGACTGAGTTGATCTCCTTCAGCAGACCGGTCGAGATATTGCAATCCCTGCCGAATCATATCCCAATTCCACAGTTTCCTGTCTTGTTTTTGCAGGATCTGTATATTGCCATGCCCATCCAGCCTTGATTCGGTGCGCGCATTGTTCAGGTGCATCAATGCCTGCAGGGCAAACACATTGGGATTGTTGGTTGAGGGATGCCTGCAAAGTAGTTCGCAAAGCCGCATGGCCTCTTCCAGTAAATCCTTTCGAATCAAATCTGCGTGCTGTGTTGAATTATAGCCTTCATTAAAAACCAGATAAATCGCGGTTAAAACGGGCTCAAGCCTTCGGGTCAATTCCTCCTGGCGCGGAATCTCAAATTCAATTTTTTCCTCCCGCAACTGTTGCCTGGCCCTGTAGAGCCGTTTTTCGATGGCGTCATTTCCTGTGAGAAATGCCCTGGAAATTTCCATCACGCTGAAACCACACAATACTTTCAGGATTAGGGCTACCTGCAACTCGGGAGATAAAGAAGGGTGACAGCAGGTGAATATCATTCGCAACTGGTCGTCTGCTATATCGCTGCTGTTCATCAAATCATTTACGGTTGGTGCAAGCGTATATTCAGATTTCAGGAGATGCGAAATATCAGCGGCAAAGCCACCATGCCTTTTATCTTTTCGAATTATATCGAGGGCCTTATTCTTAGCCACCGCAAAAATCCATCCCGAAGGGTTTTCCGGTATGTCATTGAATTTCCAGGTATTCATTGCCTTTAGCAGGCTGTCCTGTACCACGTCTTCAGCCATCTCCAGGTTTTGCGGACCGAAGATCCGGGTTAGCACAGAAACCAGCTTTCCCGATTCATGGCGGAAAAGGTGTTCAATCGTCTGCTGAATGTTTTCGGCTGTAGCCAAATCGCCGGTTTTAAGCTAATTTATTCGCTTTTTTCAGGGTCTTCAAAAAAACATGCGGACCAGACCCGGTTGGCCCTGCCGCATGATACCAAATCCCAAAGCCCTTCTCACATGTCCATTTTCATCACCTGGCGCACCTGCACACTGCCGTTGTATTGAAAGTCCGGGCAGCCCTTGGAAATTTCCGCAGCCTGGTTAAAGTCCTTTGCATTGATAATGATAAATCCACCTACCACTTCCTTGCCTTCGAGGTATGGCCCGTCCGTGACCGACTTATTGGGGCCGCTAACCAGTTTGCCGCCTGGCAGGAGTGGTTCTCCGGAAAGATAGGTACCATCCTTGCGGAGTTTATTGATCCATTCAAACCATTTGCCCATTTGAGCCTGCATTAATTCAGGAGAGTTCTGAATTTCTGGTGAATTACCTCCGTGAAAAATCAACATAAATTTTTCCATGATCTTTATTTTTTTGTTTTTAAAATATATCAGAGTGATGACGAACGGATTTGGTGAAACCGGACATTTACAAGCTCATTTATTTTATTTTTTTGTGATAATGGTCGTCAAGACTGTTTTCATTTACAGATTCCAACAGAAATTATGGCCGGGAATATTACAGGAGCAGCCATTTCCAAAGCCTGCTCCGTAAGGGGAATACAAGAACCTTAAAGATCGAATATATGTCACTAATATCGTAAATATGAAGAGGGGAATGGAGCAGAGGAAAGTCTTTTTACTCCAAACCAGGTTTGGCTCTCTGACTTCTGAAACCCAAAAAGGATGAACGGAAAATAATGGTGCGATCAATTCATTGTTCCATCCAACTGCCAGGCTTACCACAGGGAATAAAATAAGCGCCGGAATGTAATCAGTCTATTATTCGTCTTATCTTCATCGGCATAATCTTTTTAATATGAATAGAAAATCATTGATACTCGTCCTGTTCCTGGTAAGCGATATCTTTTTCGCGGTGGCACAGGAAACCGGACTTCCCAGCGACTACCCCGGCAGTCAATTTCATAGTGAGAGGAGGGAAGCACTAAGGAAATTGATGCCCCCCCATTCCGTGGCGGTCATTTTCGCCTACCCCACACGAAATTTTTCCAATGATGTGGATTATCCCTATCATCAAAACCCCGAACTCTATTATTTCAGCGGGTATAATGAACCGCATTCCTTACTCTTCATATTCAAGGATCAGCAGCAATCAAAGGATGGAAAGCCATACAATGAATTATTTTTTGTGCAAAAAAGAGACCCGAGGCAGGAACAGTGGACTGGCAAGAGGCTGGGCGTGGAAGGCGTGAAAAAACTGGGCTTCGAAATGGTGTTTGAAAATTCGGAATTTGAAAAATACGATCTTGATCTGAAGAAATTCGATAACGTTTTATATGATGAACTGCCTGCGGATGTGAAAGACGATGCCAATGACGGGGCCGACCTTTACGACCTGGTCCGTTTGTTCAAGATCAAAGCGGAAATAAAAGAAGGATACAATGCCGGTCTCTATAATTTGTATGATGTAATCAGGAACTATGATAAGAGGGCGCATGACAGGGTTGTTGATTACGTCAATAAAGCCAGGGCGAATAATAAATCATACCAGGATGATCCATTGATCACTGCCTATATGAATGCAAAGGACTCCTTGTCGGTTGGGAACGCCGTAGCAGCCCTTTCCGCCATGCCAGCCCCTTATTCTGAGTATAACAAGATCATGGGAACATTGCGTGAAATCAAGACCCCTGAGGAAATCGCGTTACTCAGAAAGGCAGTGGGGATTTCAGCCATCGCGCACCGGGAAGTGATGAAGGCCATTCAGCCGGGAATGTCGGAAAGGGAAATCCAGGGCATCCAGGAATTCGTGCACCGCAAATATGGGGCGGAATGGGAAGGATATCCACCCATAGTAGGTGCCGGCGGCAATGGGTGCATCCTGCACTACGAAGAAAATAATCTTACCAGGGTGGGAAATCAATTGGTATTGATGGATGTTGGAGCGGAATACCATGGATATTCTGCCGATGTTACCCGAACAATCCCGTCAAATGGAAAATTTACTCCGGCACAAAAAGCGATTTATGACATCGTTTATGAAGCACAGGAAGCTACATTTAAGATTTGCAGGGAAGATACTTCAATGGAAGCACTCCAGAATAAATCCTTCGAAATAGTAGCAAAAGGCCTGCTGAAACTGGGTATTATTTCAAAAGCCGAAGATGCCGCCACCTACTATCCTCATGGGGTATCGCATCACCTGGGATTGGATGTTCATGATAAGAGCAATTATGGTGCGCTCAAGGCAGGAATGGTTATTACGGTGGAGCCCGGTATCTATATTCCTGAAGGCAGCAATTGCGACAAGAAATGGTGGAATATTGGCGTGAGGATTGAAGATGACGTGCTCATAACTCATGGAAATTGTGAAGTGCTTTCTGCCAAGGCCCCGAGGAAATCAACAGACGTGGAGCTGGCTGAGACCGGAAAAAGTGCTTTCAATGGAATGGTATTGCCAGCTTTGAAATAGAGAATGGGAAGATCTTCATTCCGGAATGATGAAAGCGTCCAAATTACAAGCCTGCAGTGAATATTGATCCAGGGATTTTGAAAGATAAGCTTTTTGAATTTCGGTATTTTATCAAATATGCCGAAGTGATGAAGAAGGGCAGGGAAAACACAGTTGGTGCCGAAAAGCCCGGGTTTTTTGTTAATCTGGCAGCTATCCGATATTTTTGCTGTCCTTAAAACCTTTATTCAAGAATGGCAAGTCGTGTAATACAATTTCGTGAAGCTTTACGGGAAGCTATGGTAGAAGAGATGCGCAGGGATGACCGTGTTTTCCTGATGGGAGAAGAGGTAGCCGAATATAATGGCGCTTATAAAGTGAGCCAGGGCATGCTCGAGGAATTCGGCTCAAAGAGAGTGATTGACACACCGATTTCTGAATTGGGCTTTTCTGGTATTGCCGTAGGAGCGGCTCAGAATGGTCTGAGGCCGATAGTGGAATATATGACCTGGAATTTTGCCGTATTGTCTTTGGATCAAATTCTAAATACCGCTTCTAAGCTGCTGGCAATGAGTGGAGGACAGGTTGGTTGTCCCATAGTTTTCCGGGGACCCAATGGTTCGGCCGGACAATTGGGTGCCCAGCATTCAACCGCTTTTGAAAATCTCTATGCTAATATTCCCGGACTGAAAGTGATCTCCGTATCGAATCCTTACGATGCCAAGGGTCTTCTAAAATCTGCCATCAGGGATGATGATCCTGTTGTCTTCATGGAGAGTGAAGTGATGTATGGCGAAAAGGGTGAAGTGCCGGAAGGAGAATACCTGATCCCGATTGGCAAGGCCGATGTGAAGAGACCGGGTACGGATATAACATTGGTTTCTTTCAACAAGATGATGAAGGTTGCCTTGGGTGCGGCAGAAGAGCTGGCCAAAGAAGGCATCAGCGCCGAAGTGATCGACCTGAGGACCATCAGACCCCTTGACTGGATGACGGTGCTTGAGTCTGTGAAAAAGACCAACCGCCTTGTAATAGTGGAAGAACAATGGCCGTTTGGCTCCATTTCTTCGGAATTGGCTTACCGAATTCAGAAAGAAGCATTTGATTACCTGGATGCTCCCGTACGCAGGATCACCAGTGCCGACGCGCCCATGCATTATGCCCCTACACTGGTGGCGGCTTACCTGCCTGATATAGCACGCACCGTAAACCTGGTGAAGGAATCGATGTACCTGAATAAATAACACTTATCACCCTGAACAGGCCCGTCAAACATATCAAAACCCGGAAATCAGTTTCCGGGATTTTTTTGCCCTAATTTTATAATGAAATTTCCATGCATGAAAAGATCCCTGCTTCCTGCTCTTATTCTGATTTCCATTTGTGGTATGGGGCAGGAGGAGAGGCCAATTCCCATAGCAGACAGTGTTCAGCCCATTGCAGAAATAGTGATCAAGGGTTATGAATCACAGCGGCGGATTTTGGAGACACCCGCTTCCGTGGGTTTCATCAGTTCCGGGGATCTTCAGCGATTTTCGAATACCAGC
>CALFNL010000254.1 GCA_937902875.1 uncultured Bacteroidota bacterium
GCCACAAATCCTTTTGAACCCAATACTGTTGCGGCTCTACCCTGGCGCACGAGGTCGAAGAAACGGTCGAATTCCATGGCCAGTTCCACTCTCCTTTCGTGCCAAATGGCCGCACGGAGATCATCTTTATTGGTAGTGGTCACATCCGGCAGGATCGCATTATTCCCGGCTCTTGCCCTGGCCCTCACGGCATTCAATGATGAAAGCGCCTGAGCAGACTGCCCCAATTCGTTAGCGGCTTCCGCATTCATCAACAGGATTTCGGCATAGCGCATCACACGAACATTCTGTCCTGATCCTTCAGAGCATTCCCCGCTGTATTCACCAAAGGGAACATATGATTTTTGATTGTACATCGGGTTATCGCCACTAACTGGAATGGCATCCCCCTCAGGAGTTGTTTCACCGCGGAAAATTATGGTCGCGTCCTTCCTGGGATCTCCCGGCTCAAATGCATCCGCCAGGTCCTGTGTAGGCACGTTAAAGCCCCAGCCTCCTCCAAATGATCCTCTCACACCCTGCACTTGTGAATATTGCGAATTGGAGAAATCGCAATCGCCTGGCAGGTAGGTGCATTGTATTTCAAAAATCGATTCTGAATTGTTTTCATTCGGTATCCTGAACATCTGTTCAAAATCCGGGAAGAGCGAGTATCCCATACCCATTACCTGATTGGTATAGTTCAACACGTCATCCCATTTAGCCTGGTACATGGCCACTTTGGCGAGCAATCCCAATGCGGCTCCTTTGGTGGCACGGCCTACATCATTGGGCCCATAACTCTGGGGCAATACCGCAGCAGCGTCTGTCAGGTCCTGTTCAATGGCAGCGTACACCTGGTCTTTGGGAGTCCGGGCAATATTGAATTCACTAGCGTCAACAGGCACGTGTAGGCGAAGGGGCACATCTCCGAAAGCTCTTACCAGTCTGAAGTAGGCATAGGCCCTAAGGAATTTTGCCTCGCCCAGGTAGCGGGATTTGAGATTGGCATCCATATTTATGTTTGGCACATTATCCAATACCTGGTTACAGAGATTCACTTCGGAATATTCACCGCTCCAGAAATCCTGAACCTGGCCTTCCGTTGAACTTGCTGTAAAATTGTCAAACTTATTCATGAATGTGGCATCCGTGGGATTGCTTCCCTTTTCAGCATCATCTGAACCGAGGCTTTCCACGGCTATGGGAGCAAATGCCGCAAGTGTCCAGGAGCGAAGATTCCCATACATGGAGTTTACCGCTTTGGCAGCATCTGACTCTGTCTGCCAGAATGCTTCCGCTTTTTGCTGTCCCTGCGGAGGCACATCCAAAAAGCTCTTATTACATGCCGTGGGAACAGACAACAAGCCCAGTAACCCTAATGCGGCTGTAACATGTTTGATATATTTAGAATTTTTGCGTTTCATTTTGAAAAGATTTTAATGATTAGAAGGTTACATTCACACCAAAGTTGTACGTGGCATAAAGCGGGTACACATTCGTATCTATTCCCCTGTCGAGTGCGGAGCCGCCAATTTCGGGTGAGAACCCTTTGTACTTGAAGAAATTGAGGGCGTTTTGCGCGTTTACATATACTCTCAGTTGTTTCATGAACAAACTGTTCAGCACGGGAGTCCCGAATGTATAGCCCAGTTGAATGTTTCTTACTCTCAAATAACTGCCGTCTTCCACAAAGAAAGAATTGGGCTTGTAATTATCGCCACCACCGATGTTCACAGAAGGATAGATAGTGGAAGTGCCTTGTCCATGCCAGCGATTATCATAAAAATCTTTAGAGAAGTTCTCGGTACCATAGCGGATGCCCAGGTTGGCATTATAAATATGAACTCCTGCCACACCCTGGAAATCTACAGTAAGGTCAAATTGTTTGTAATTCCAGGTGGTATTCAATCCATAAATGTATTTAGCATTTGGATTGCCCAGTACGATCCGGTCTTTTCCGTCGATCACACCATCTTTGTTTTGGTCCACAAATCTGAAGTCTCCGGGTTTGGCGCTTGCAGCCTGTGGAGACGCAGCCACTTCAGCATCGTTCTGAAATACACTTCCTACCTGCAATCCATAGAATTCTCCGATTGGTTCTCCTACTACTGTACGGGTAGCTAATTGGCCGCCGGTAGCAGCGCCACCACCACCATATACGGGGTTTTTGCCGGTCTGCGTCTTGGTAACTTCATTATCATTGATACCCAGATTCCCACTGATCCTATAACTGAGGTTCTTATTGATATTATCCTTCCAGGTCAGTGAGAATTCCCAGCCTTTATTCAGGATATTCGCCTGGTTCCCAACGATGGTTCCCGAACTGGTTCCCAGGGAACCCAGGATTGGAATGGCAAAAATGGCGTCAATTGTTTTCTTGCTGTAATAATCAAATTCAAAATTCAGTCTGTCCTTTGCCATGGCACCTTCAATTCCTATGTCAGTTCCCTGTGCTTTTTCCCAAAAAGTTATCGGGGGTACCTGCTGGTCAATATTTGCGCCGGTAACGATGGTATTTCCGAATTGAACGGAATATCCGGGCCAATTATCCACCAAAACAAAGGGCAGGTTAGAAGGAACTTTCGCGTTTCCTACCACACCCCAGCTTCCTCTTAATTTAAGATTGGTGAAAATCTTTTGATCTTGCAGGAATGGCTCATCTGTCAGCATCCAGCCCGCGCCAATTGAGGGGAAATAACCCCAACGTTTGTCGCCGGAAAATTTCGAAGCGCCATCGGCTCTCAAAGAAAAATTGAGCATATACCTGTTCATGAAAGAATAATTGACGCGGCCGAAATAAGAACCAAAGCGTTCCTTGTCGCCACCGTCTGAAACTGTATTTGATCCGGAATTACCGAGCCTGAGATAGAGATCATCTTCTGTGCTGTATGGTACTCCTTTCGCGTTAGCCGTAATCTCATAGAATTTGGCTTGCTGGGCGCTCTGACCCAACAGAACTCTTATTCTGTGATCATTAAACCTGTTTTCATAGGTCAGAGTATTTTCCAGGATCCAATTCCGGGTTTCTGTTCTGCCGATTGTGAGGTTGCTCAGCGTATTTCTCTGTTTCAAAGTGGCTGTATATTCTGGCAGATAGTACCGGTATTCAGCCTGCCCGAAGTCGCCACCCAGGCTGGTATGAAATGTGAAATGCTTGGCAAATTTCAGGTCTCCGAATACATTTCCTGTACCTCTGAAATTTCTTGATTTCTGATTGAAGACATCCAGGCTCACCTGCGGGTTGAAATTGGCTCCATCTCCCAGGTCGAAGTCTGAAGGATCTCCATAAGTCCCATCCTGATAATAAACGGGTACAATGGGAGCAGCTGAAAATAATTCATGAAAAATGCTACCGGGGATGTCGATGGAATTGCTGGCCACCGCCGTAATGGAATATCCAATCTTCAAAGGCTTGAATACAACAAAGTCATTTTGAAGTCTTGCTGTATAACGCTTGTAATTATTTTTTTCCACGATTCCATCCTGGTCGTAATATCCAAGGGAAAAATTATAGGTGGATTTTTCGGATCCCCCGCTTACGGATACCTGATGATTCGTAACAAAAGCATTCCGCAGTATCTGGTGGTACCAATCGGTTCCTTTTCCAAACTGGGCCGGATCGAGATTGGTATTCCCCCTTAGTTCATTGATAGCGGTAGCATATTCGCTGCCGTCGGCCATTTTGATTTGGTTGGTTACACTTTGCATACCTACATAACCATTGTAGTTGACGGTAGTTTGTCCGGCTTTGCCTTTCCTGGTAGAAATCAAAACCACTCCGTTGGCAGCGCGGATACCATATATAGATTCACTGGAAGCGTCTTTCAGAATACTGAGATTGTCAATGTCGGCGGGATTAAGGAAACTGATGTCATCGTACCATACTCCATCCACTACATATAGAGGACTCTGGTCTCCATACAGAGTTCCAATTCCCCTGATACGGATTTCGGGAGAGGAACCGGGCGCACCGGAATTGGTTATTTGTACGCCGGCAATTTTTCCCTGCAGCGAACTGATAGGGTTGGCAGCAGGTTGCTTGGATATTTCGTCGCCCTTAATCTGGCTGACGGATCCGGTAACGTCAATCTTACGTTGAGTACCATAACCTACGATAATCACCTGGTCGAGTTGTTTCGCAGAAGCGATCAGACTGATATTAATGACAGATTGATTATTGACGGGAATTTCCTGGGAAATGAAACCAACATAGGAAATTTCCAAAACGGCATTTTCGGGAACCGTAAGCTCAAAATTCCCCAGGTTGTCAGTAATTGTTCCTGTGGAAGATCCTTTAACGGTTATTGAAACCCCTACCAGTGGTTCCCCGGACTCATTGGTCACCTTCCCTGTGATCCTGATATCCTGCATTTCAAGGGAATTCAACCGCACCACAATGAGATTGTCATCGAGCATTTTGTAGGTGAGATCGGTTCCGGAGAGTACCATCGAGAGCACTTCGGCAATTCCTGCTTTATCAACATTGATGTTTACCTTCCTGTGTAAACCCTGCAATTCACTGTTGAAGAGGAATCGATAAAACCCTTGGCGCTCAATGGTATTGAATACCTTTCCGATCTCCACCTGCTGGAGATTCAGGGAAATCTTTTCCTGGGCCCTGGCCTTCGCCATAACCTGGCAAACATTCAGTAACAGCAACAGAACAATCAATTTCATAACGAGCAGCGCTTTGATAAGAGCAGCGCGAAAGCCGCCCCTATTCTGGACTAGATATTTTTTCATACATTTATCATTAAGGGTTTATAAAAGCAAAACTTGAACCTTCTATTTTAGCCTAAGGACAAGTTATTGTTTAACCTGTTCACGGGAAATGCGACAACATTTCCCGTTTTTCATTTATGTATCAGGATGTATTATTGATATTCATAAAACCAGATTATTTATCAATGATAACGGTATCATCATTAATATGATACCTGAAATAATTTGCGAGTTGCAATGCATGCAGGGCCTGCTGAATCGTTTCCTTCTTGAAACTGCCTCCCGTGCCACCAAATTTGAATTGGCTCACTGCTTCATTGTTAAACCTGAAATTCATTCCATATTTCCTTTCCAGGTCAAGCGCCAGTTCTGCAAATGATTTATCAGCGCTTATGAAGAGTTGATTTTCCATCCAGGCGGTTTCCATGATTACGCCATCATGGGGTTCATAGGTGATTCGGCCAATGGCAACCAGGGGCTTTTTTCTATTGATTTCAGAAACTGCCTCGGATTTGCCTTCATCATTCCGCACCGTTAGCTTTTCATTGGGACGCAGTATTATTTTTTCATCGGGCCTGTCCTTCATCGTGACTTCAATCATTCCGCGAATCAAACTCGTTTCGGTGGTTTCGTCATTGGGGTAGGATTTTACGTTGAATGCCGTTCCCAACACTTTGATGTTGAGTTTTTGGGTATGGATAATGAAGGGCCTTTCGGGATCCTTCATCACATCGAAATACCCTTCGCCGCTGAGCTCCACTTCACGGATGGTATTACCGAAGGTTTTTTCATACAGAAGTTTGCTCCCCGCATTCAGCCATACCACCGATTTGTCTGGAAGCACAATTTTTGAACGGGAGCCCATTCGGGTTGACACCTCATTCATGTTCGCCTGCAGATCGTTCCCTTTAAATGATTGCCGAGCTACGGAATTGGAACCGTGGGAACGGGAAAAATAGATCGTGGCGCTTAATAGAAGAAGGAGACCGCAGAGTGATACAAATACCAACTGCCATCTCCTGTTTTTTCTGACGGGTGATTGAGTTCCGGTGCTGTCTCCCTCTTCGGCACCCTGCATTTGAACCGGGAACCCTCTGTCTTTCATACGGGAAATATGCCTTTGAAGTGCGCTCTCAACCTCTGGCTGATCAACGGGTTTTTCCAGGCGCCATAAATCGGCAATATTCTGAATGGAATATTGTACATCGGGACATTGACGCATCAACTGCTCCAATTCCTGCAACTCTTCGGAGTTTGCATCCCCTGATAGTTTTTTCCCTAATAAATACCAGATTTTCTCAGCAGTCATATGTATGAAATACTAAGATTAAGACAATCCTTTTGGGTATTTACCCCCAAAGCGCCTGAAATTATTTCAACGTTGAGACCTGATAGTGGAGGAGACTGACTTATAAATGTCGAAGCCGATGGCAGATCCTAATTTTTTCAGTGCAAGAGTCATTTGGTTTTCGACTGTCTTAATGGATAAATCGAGCAGTTCGGAGACTTCCCTGTATTTCAGCCCTTCTTCCTTGACCAGTTTAAAAATGAGTTTGCACCTGGGTGGCAGGCTATTGACGGCTTCCATTACTCTTGATATCATTTCGGCGGTAAGCATCAATTGTTCCGGGTCAAAATAGATACTTTGTAATTCCACCCAATAGTCATCGGCATTAATTTTCCTGAGCCCTTCCTGCTTTTTAAGATAGTTGAGGGAAGTATTGCGGGTGCTGGCAAAAAGATAGAATTTGAGATTGTCGATTGTATCCAGGCTGGAACGTTTTTCCCATATTTTAATAAATACATCCGAAACGGCTTCCTCGGCCAATTGTTTGGATCTCAAAATGGAAAATGCAAATTGCTGCAGGGAAGGAGAGAAAACCATAAATAATTCTCTATACGCCTGCTGGTCATCAAAAAGCGCAATTCGTTTCTTTAAATCTTCAACTTGGATAGACTTATCCATTTGAATGCAATCGTGAGTCGTAATGTGAACGGAATCCTCAAATGTAAGACACATATATAGATAGTTGTGTCTATTAATTTGCTGCATGAAGAAATATTATTCCTAATCCTGAATTTTTCTACCTTTGCTGCTCGTCAAAAAAAGACCTTAATAGGGTCTGGACCCTTAGCTCAGTTGGTTAGAGCATCTGACTCATAATCAGAGGGTCGCTGGTTCGAGCCCAGCAGGGTCCACATAGTTATCAGAGGGAGTGTCGCCTGAGGCAAGACAGGGTCCATTCGATTTTGAAAGGATCAACTATCCGGGGGCGAGACAGGTTCCATAGAATCTGCCAGCGATGGTTTAGTTCGGGAGGCCAGGAATATCATGAGGCAGTGCCAAATGCATATTGCGATGTTTGTCTATTAATATGTAGTATGGCAAGAGTCTAAATTGACTGTGGCAAGAAATTTTGATTCCCGGGATTTTCTGATTGTACATTTATTTTTCTGCATATCCGGTGAGTGCTGAAATTCAATGCCCAAGAGTATTTCTTTAACCTTTTATTAACCTGTGGCAGGATACATTTGTCAATCAATCTGAATTATGAAGAAATTACTGCTGGTTTGTTCTTTAGCCATGCTCGCGCATTGCAGTTTTGCTCAGAATGATAGTCCAACTCCTAAAAAGAAAAAAACAATCTCCAAAGATGAACTCACAGGAAGGGCTGCAGATCATTTCCTCCTTCAATTGGGATATAATGGATGGGCCAGCAAACCTGATTCCCTAAAAACCAAAGGATTTACACGTACATTCAATTTCTACCTCCTGTTTGATTTTCCATTCAAAACGGACCCCCGCTTCAGCGTAGCCATTGGCGCAGGTGTTGGCAGTGATCATATGTTCTTCGACAAGACAACCATCGATCTCAGAAAGACTCCCATTAGCTTTGCAAGCGATACTATTAATAAATACAAGAAATACAAACTTACTACAGGGTACCTGGAAGCTCCTGTGGAACTTCGTTTCAGCTCCAACCCTGTGGAACCTGGCAAATCATTTAAATTAGCCCTGGGAGTTAAAGTAGGCACCATGGTTGATGCCCACACAAAGGCAAAACTGGAAACTGACGCAAGCGGATATGGTGGTTATGTTACTAAATTGAAAGATAAGAGGAACTTCAACGGCACAAGGCTGGCAGCCACTGTTAGGGTGGGCTACGGTGTCTTTTCCCTCTTTGGAACCTACCAGGTAAACAAATTCATAAGGGAAGGATTTGGTCCCGACGTAAAACCCTACTCAATCGGACTAACAATTAGCGGTTTGTAGTGCATGATCATCTTACTCCATGTATCGCATCTGTTTTCATGTTTCCCTCCTGCAATGAACCACAAAAGAATCGGCGCTCGTGCCCTCATTCTTTATCGGGACTGATTTACCTTTGTTATTCAAATTCTTAGGATTGATAGAAAAAAAGTTGGGTCTGAATCACCAGGAAAGGGCCGTATTGGTAGGCCTGATTTATGAGCAGCAAAATGAAGAGCAGTTGCAGGAATACCTGGATGAACTCGCATTTCTGGCTGAAACGGCTGGCGCCATAGCCATAAAAAGATTTGTACAAAAGCTTCCCCATCCGGATAGCAAGACTTTCATTGGAAAAGGAAAGCTGGAAGAAATCCGGCAATATATTGAAGGAAGAAATATTGACGTCGCAATTTTTGATGATGAATTGACAGGGGCTCAGATCACCAATATCGAAAAGGCCCTGGATGTAAAAACGATTGACCGTAGTGATCTGATTCTGGATATTTTCGCACGCCGTGCAAAGACCGCACAGGCAAAGGCTCAGGTGGAGCTGGCCCAATATCAGTACTTGCTGCCAAGGCTGAGAGGCATGTGGAAACACCTGGAACGACTGGGAGGCGGCATCGGCACCAGGGGACCCGGGGAATCTGAAATTGAAACGGACCGAAGAATTGTCAGGGATAAGATTTCATTGCTCCGCAAGCGGTTGGCACAGATTGACAAGCAGGCGTCAACCCAGCGTAAGGATCGCGGAGAATTGGTGAGAGTTGCATTGGTGGGTTATACCAATGTGGGTAAGTCAACCCTGATGAATATTTTGAGCAAGAGCAAAGTATTTGCAGAGAACAGGCTTTTCGCCACTCTGGATACAACCACCCGGAAAGTGGTTTACGGAAATACACCATTTCTTTTGAGTGATACGGTTGGATTCATACGGAAATTGCCCCACCATTTGATCGAGAGTTTTAAGAGTACCCTGGACGAAGTGAAAGAGAGCGATTTGTTATTGCATGTGGTGGATATATCGCATCCTCAGTTTGAAGACCAGATAGCCGTGGTGAATAAGACGCTGCAGGAAATGGGAGTTCACGATAAGCCCGTGCTGACGGTTTTTAATAAAATTGATCTGTATGCTGAAAAGACTTATGATAAATGGTTGGATGAAGACATGAAGGAGCAGTTGTTCGAAGATCTGAAACAAAGATGGGCCAATGTAACGCTGGGTAATTGTATTTTTGTTTCGGCCACTGAAAAGCAGCATATAGATGAATTGAGAGATGAGATTCTGCGCCGGGTGCGTGAGCTTTACCGCATTAGGTATCCCTACAAATCAGAATTCTTTTCCTGATGAGGGCCAAACAATATCATTGGATAAGGATTGCCGAAAATGAAAGTGAACTCGACTTTGCGGAAAATGGAATCTGCGTTGTAGAAGCAGGCGGCAAAAAGATCTGCGTAGCAAAATCAGGGGATCGATTATTTGGATGTTCCTATTCCTGTCCGCATGCAGGGGGCATATTGGCTGATGGTTACCTGGATGCCGTGGGCAATGTAGTTTGTCCCGTTCATCGTTATAAATTCAATCTTGCTAATGGCAGGAACACGAGTGGGGAAGGATATTATCTTAAGACTTATGCCATTGAGCGCAGGGCGGATGGTATTTATATCGGGATTGAGGAGCGTGGTGCTTTATTCGGATGGCTGAAATAAAGGCCTTTACAAATTTTTTTGCTGTCTGAAATTCTTTATTTTTGCCGTCCCATTTTCCTCAGTAGCCCCGATAGTTATCGGGGTTGGTTAGAGCATCTGACTGTTAATCAGAGCCCCGATAACGATCGGGGTGGTTCAAGTCAGATGAAGATGAATCGGCTGTATTGAAATTGCAGGATTGAATAAAGGGAAATTAGAGCATTTATTGAATTGATAAAAAAGCATTCCTCAGTAGCCCCGATAGTTATCGGGGTTGGTTAGAGCATCTGACTGTTAATC
>CALFNL010000255.1 GCA_937902875.1 uncultured Bacteroidota bacterium
ATCGGTAATTCTTTTGGCCCGGTAATCTTCTTCACGGGTGGAGATGGGATGATAGTCAAGGTTGATGGCGGGATAATAATGACTTCTCATGATCTCCACCAATCGAGCTTCAATAATGGAAATGGCCGCGGATATTCCAAAACGGGCGACCTTGATTGGTGTATCAATGGTATAAGCCAGTCCCATTACAGGAATATGAAATTTGTGATATGGAGGATTAATCATAGGATACGGTTAATTTTATTAATACTTAATATTGAATATTCAATGATTTTTCAAGTAGTGACCGAAGCTTTTTTGACCAACACAATCCGTTGAATTCACCTTTAGGAAGTTCTGATCCGGACATCATATTTCATTACTGAACTGAGTCTGCCTTTTCCTGGGCCCTCTTCCACATAATCTTTTTCATCTTGCCCAGATTACTGTCTGTCATCTTTATATCGTCGAGCCTGATGGTAAATACCTGGCCTTTTATCACAAGAGCCATGGGAAATTTCTTGTGATAATTCACGAATGCATTTTCTGCCAGCGGGTCTGTATTATCTGTTAATTCCCCGTTCCATTGTACACCTCTGGTTATCATTTTGTTTAGTTTATCCGGCAGGATTGTTCCAGACAGGATCCGATTCCTGGCCATCAGGCCGCAGTGATAGGAATCAACTGAAGATTTGAAATACAGCAAACTTTGCTCCGGGTTGCAGGCATAATAGCAACTGAAACAGTATGGCCTTCCTGCTTCGTTTGTGCAGCAGATTGTGGCACAGGTTTGTTTTTGTAAGAAGTCAACGATAGTTTGGTCCATAATATTTGAACAGATTAAAATCTTTTCTCACGAGCCTTTTTCTCTTTCCTCTGCAGGGCATTGTTATATTGTTCCAGTTCCAATTCCGTCAGCGGCTCCACCGGATTTACCCGGGTTGGTTTGCCGCTTTCATTTATGGCAACAAAGGTGAAATAGGCCTGGCAGATTGAAAATTTCTTCCCTGCCCGCGGATTTTTGGCAAATGCCTCTGCGAATATTTCCATGGAGCTGACAAAAGCTCTTGTTATTACGGCATTTATCGTAATCATATCTCCCAATCTTGCGGATGCATTAAAATCCACCTCATGGATTGAAGCAGTCACGCAGGTTTCTCCTGCGTGGGTCTGAGCGCAAACGGCTGCAGAAATATCCATCCACTGTACAAGACGGCCACCCTGCAATATTCCCATGGGATTGGTATCATTGTAACAAACCACTTCTGTGGTAATAGTCTTTGAAAAGGAAGGAGCTTTGATTTCTATTGATCCCATCGCGTTTAAGATAATGGATTTATTCATAACTATCATCAAACTAATTTTCAATTTTTCAATTCAAATGAATTTTCCAGGATCAACAGGCTGCCTTCCTGAATGAGCTGATTCACTATGCCAGTTGAGTCAACTCGCATTCTATACTAATATTGTGTGAGGGAGGCTGTGATTTCTATTTCTTCCCTTCTAAGAAAACTGATACCCTTAACATTTTTTTTCAAGCCTCTCCTGCCGCGGGTAATGAACCAAACCAGGGGCAACACTCCTCCCAGCGTGAATAAAGAGCCGCCCACAATGCGTAGCCAGGTAAATGTTTGAAAACCGGTACTCTCAATAAATTCATGCCCGCGCGCAAACCAAAGTCCATTCTCTGTAACGGTCTTAAATTGCCAGAGTCCAACTGGAAACAGGTCCAGCAATACCATCAGCAGTAAACCGATATTGATAGACCAGAATGCAGTCGTGATAAGTTTTGGCCTCCACCATTCTGCCTTGAATAAAAGCTGACAACAAAACAATATGGCCGCGAGCGCCAGGTTTCCATATACTCCCATTAAGGCCGCGTGACCATGATTGACGGTTAAATAAGTACCATGCTCATAATAATTGGCGATGGGCAGGTTGATGATAAAGCCCAATACGCCTGCACCGAAAAAATTCCAGAAATTGACGGCCACCAGGAAAAGGAAGACCTCTGAAAATCCGAATCTCTTATTCAAGTCTCCATTCACCGCGTTCTTGTTTTCCAATATTCCCGGCAGTTTGCTGAAGCGCCATGCTTCCAATGTGAGCAATACGAGTGGAATTACCTGCAAGGTGGAGAACACGGAACCCAGGGCCATGGTGGCTACCGGTTTCGCGTTCCAATAAAAATTATGCGAAATGCCCAGAAGTCCCGAGCCAAGAAAAAGAAGCGTTGCCAGGTAGATCACCCGGACTACTGCCTGTTTGCTGACCAATCCCATCAACACCATGAAATAGCCAATCAATACCGTTGTGAATACTTCAAAGAATGCTTCGGCCCACATATGCACCACCATCCATCGCCAGAAATCCGCGATCACAAAATTGGTCCTTGGTGTGGCGACAAATCCCGACAACAATAAAAATATGATGCTGAAAGTGGCATAAACCAACCAGTTGGGCAAGGCCCAGGGCTGATTCATTTTCATGACGGGTTTAACGCCACGGTAGAGTGTGATTGCCCAAATAATAAATACGATGCCCAGCATTACCTGCCAGAGTTTTCCCAATTCAACATATTCCCAGCCCTGGTGCCCCAGCCAATACCAGTTATTTGCCAATAGCCCTTTGGGCCCGAGAAATATTCCTGCAAAAGAACCGGCCACCAAAACAAAAGTGAGCCAGAAAATTGTATTAATCAGGGTTACCTGTTTTTTGGGCTGTTTGGGAGAAATCAGGGACATCATGAAAAATGAGGCGCCGATCCAGCATGCCGAAATCCACAGCAGGGATAGCTGCACATGCCAGCTCCTGGTTACTGTAATGGGTAGTGCCTCGGAGATATTGAAACCAAAAAAATGGACAAATCCAACAAAGTCATGAACGGTCAATATGCCGGCGAGCACCTGCACCCCGAAAAGCAGTATGGCAACGTAAAAGAATTTGTAGGTGGCCCGTTGAACGGCGCTGGGTTGAAATTTATGGATCTCCCCTCTCGTCATGAAAGGTTCCGCTTTGCTGGTATAGGCCCTATCATCCAGCTTCTCCAGTTTGCCATGATAATAGAGCACAATTCCCAGCCCGAATATCAGACCCAGGGAGCCGATGATGCTCCATAGTATGATGGCCGAGCTCGGTGTATTGCCCGCTTGGGGATCGAAGGGCCAGTTATGCGTATAACTATAATGCTCTCCCGGCCGCTCCACGCCGCAAACCCAGGCGCCCCAATAGAAAAAAGCAGTCAGCGATCTCAATTCATTCGCATCGGTAATATAGCCGGCAGGCTTAAAGGCTCCCGCTGAGGAAGGGTCGCTGAATTTTTGCGTATAATATTTTATCAGCTCCGCACCGGCAAATGCCTGGGCATCCGACAGGAGCACCTTGTTATTATCCTTATTATAATGATTAGCTTTTATCTCCGATTTCACCTGTTCCGCGACTCCTTTTTGCAGCAATGCCTTTTCGGGCAGTTCTCGGAGACCTGCTTCATAATATTGGTTCATATATTTCGACACCAGGTGCAGGGCCTCGGCAGTATAGTCCGGACCCCGGTTTGCGCCATCGCCAAACATGCTACCGTATTCCATCAGCGCGTAGCGTTGAAAAACGGCCTGTCCATTCAGGATATCCTCCTTTGAAAAAACCGGCTCTCCCAGTTGGGAAACATATGATGGGATCGGAGGAGCTTCGGTATAAGTATGTATCCCGATCATGGAAACGCCGGCAATACTAACAGTAAAGATCACAAGCAAGGGAAGCCACCAGTTCTTCGGATTAAGCAGGTAGCCCATGAAATTTTTTTTCGCCATATAGCAGTGTTTCTTGGCGAATATACAAATTAAGGATAATTTTGTCCTTAATTTATTTTTTAAAGGATTTATGATTTTGGATAAGCGGAAACTGGCGATGGCGGCAGGCCTGGTATTGGCTTTCCTGTTTTATTCATTTCACCTGTACACTTCGCTTCCGGCCGGCCACAAATCCGCCACAGCCATGGCTGACAGGGGAAAGCTGCTTTGGCAGGATTATAACTGCAATGCCTGTTACCAGATATATGGGCTGGGTGGCTACCTGGGTCCCGACCTCACCAATGCATATTCCAGGAGAGGCCCGGAATATATAAAAGCCTTCTTGAAAAATGGAACCGATATCATGCCCAACTTTCATCTGGCAGATGACGATATCAGCGAACTGGAGGCCTATCTCAGGGATGTTGACGCTTCCGGCAAAGCCGATCCCAGAACCTTTACAATCAATAGAGATGGAACGATTGCACAGGAATAAGATCAGCACAGAAAAGATATTCATATTATTCGCACTCCTATTGCTGGCCGGAGCCATGTTATTCGGATTGCTGGGTGCATTGCAATATCTAATCCCGGGTTTATTGAAGAGCCGGCTCTCATTTGAGCGGGTGCGTCCTTTGCATGTATCCTCCGTTGTATTCTGGATCATCATGGCAACGATGGGTACGGCGATAAGCTTCCTGCAGGAACATACGGGTAAAAAATTGTATTCTGCCCAACTTTTGGGTATCCAGTTATGGATCTTTATCTTAACTATTATATGTATCCTTACTTCTTATTGTCTGGGGATCTTTGGAGGAAGGGAATATTGGGAGTTCCCGCCACTGCTCTCAATTCCCGTCGTGATCGGCTGGATATTATTCTTAATCAATTTCATTAAATCCGCCGGATCCCTGAAGAATCAGCCTGTTTATGTCTGGATGTGGCTGACAGGCATCGTATTTTTTTTATTCACCTATATCGAATCCAATTTATGGGTGCTCCCCTATTTCAGGAATAATGTGGTGAATGATATGACCATTCAATGGAAGTCATATGGGTCCATGGTTGGGTCCTGGAACATGCTCATCTATGGCAGCAGCATATTTCTCATGGACAAGATAAGCAACAACAAAACTTACAGTCATTCATCAATTGCCTTTGCTTTGTATTTCACGGGCCTGTTTAATTTGATGTTTAACTGGGGTCACCATATCTATACCCTGCCCACGCAACCCTATGTGAAAAACATCAGTTACCTGGTAAGTATGACCGAGCTGGTGATTCTGGGAAGAATCATTTATAATTGGAAGCATTCGGTGAGTGCAGCGAAGAAGCTGTTTCATGAAACGGCCTATCGTTTTCTGCTGGCGGCCGATCTCTGGATCTTCCTGACACTTTTGTTAGCCATTGCCATGTCGGTACCGGCGATTAATGTGTACACTCATGGCACGCATATTACGGTTGCCCATACAATGGGCGCCACCATTGGTATCAATAGTTTTTTATTGCTGGCCATGGCCTTTGATATTCTGAACGAGGGCTGCCGTTCCCTGGAACCCTATAAAAAAATGCTGAACCGCGGCATCCTCACGGCCAATATTTCCCTGCTCATTTTCTGGCTCAGCCTTATTGCAGCCGGGATAATAAAAGCCAGATGGCAAATGAGTGGGCTGCAATTACCCTTCAGCGTTATGATGCAGGCATTGAGACCCTGGTTCATAATATTTTTTCTGTCCGGGATCGCGTTGACAACGGGATTCTTATTGATCATTTATCCCCTGGTAAAGAATCAACTTGTTTGCCACCTGAAATGGACAATTAAAAGAAGGAAGAGTTCCATCAGAACCAAGGCCGCTTTGGCAATGGAATAAGATGAGGAGATTGTTTTGTGTTGTGCCATGAACAAAATATCTCCCTTGGGAAGGCAGGTCCGGACCTCATCCGCATGAAGGGGAGATTTCATTTTCCCAATGGCAGAGGAAGGCCTTGAATCATCTTTTCTGAGTTAATGCTTACATTGTGAAAGTCAAATGCATCTTGAAGGCTTTATTAAAATCATGTGGATGTTTTCAAAAGCGACCGAATATGCCCTCAGGGCCACCATTTATATAGCACAGAAAAGCACCGGGGAAAAAAAGCTCGGCCTCGTGGAAATAGCGAAGGCCATTGATTCCCCAAAATCATTCACGGCAAAGATCCTGCAGTTACTCACTAAGGGAAATGGGATCATCAGTTCTACTACTGGTCCGGGAGGTGGTTTTTATCTCGAAGAAGCTAAGAAAAAATTGCCGGTGAGAGCCGTGCTTGAGGCCGTGGGAGAAGATGAAGTTATTACCAAATGTATCCTGGGGCTGAGGGAATGTTCAGACTCGAAACCATGCCCCATGCATGCCCGGTATAAAATCATCAAGCAACAGTTGATTCAACTATTTGAAACAAAGACCATTCAGGACCTGGCGGACGAGATCAGCAAGGGAAAGTTATTTATCAAAAATAACAGAAGGAGGGCCGCAAAATAATGGGGACTTTACTACTGGTCTTATATTTCTGATTCTTCCTTTGAATAGCAGGTTTCCCTGCATAGACGGGATCAATTCAGAAAGGTTTTTCAGGGAGAAAATCCCTGGGGGAGCATTTGAACAATTTAGCCAGTTCGTTGAGATGGGCAGTATTGTATTTAGCCGGGAATTTTGGGCTTTCAATATGTCCGATATATCCTTTGGAAATATTTAGATGCAAGGCGATATCATCCTGGGAAAGGTGCTGAGCCATCCGCATTTGCCGCACCTGATTGATTATAAACCAGTCAATTTTGTTTTTTGAATTATTCCTGCTCATCGCTGTGTGCAAGAAAGTCAAACTAAATTCTCCACATGCCTATACAGGTATATGCATTTTTGCTATATTTACATATTCAATGGATTCAAAGAACAATCCAATTGAATAGAATTTATTTTCGCGAATCTTCATAAAATGATTTGAAGCTTTCGCTTGGAGTCTCGCAACTGAAAAGAGCAATTTCATTACCACGAGACAATAAGTGAAGAGCTCACGTTTAGGCGTGGGCTCGCTTATTCGTGGTAGGGCCTGCTCGGCCTCAGTTGCGGTAAGTTGAGTCCCACGCCTTTCTGAATTTGATTATAGAAATATCCGTCGGCTCATCTCAAAGGCTCCGTTTTTTTGATCCGATCAATTTTCTTCTTGAAGCCGGAGCCGAACCATACAAACCATGAATATGCCATTCTCTTTCAGCAGGGAGATGAGCAGGCGCTTTCATTTTTTTACCAGGAATTTCACGCTGCCCTTTCTTTATACGCATTTCGATGGGTGGAAAACCGCGCCATTGCCGAGGAAATTGCCTCCGATGCATTCATAAAAACCTGGAAGATGCATTGGAAACTGGACAATTATTATGCAATAAGGGCCTATTTATATAAAACCGTATTGAGGGACAGTCAGAGGGCTCGCCGACAGGAACAGAAAAAGGCGGCACTCAGCAGAGACACCCTGCTTTGCAGCAATGTGAATGCCGATACCCCCATCGATCAGCTCCTGAGAGCCGAAACTTATCGCATCATTCACAAGGCCTTGGAGGAGCTCTCACCAGGCGCGAGAAGGGTGTTGACCATGCATTTTATTGAAGGCAAAACCACGAGCGAGATAGCCACGGAATTGAAGCTTTCACCCAGCACCATCAAGACGCAAAAAGCCAAGGGACTGGAATCACTGCGTAAGAAATTACTAAGACATTCCATGATCCTTTTTTCCCTTTTGGCAAATGGTTTTTTTCCCTTTTTATAGTCCTTTTTTCCTAAACCTGCCTTCTTATTAGCAGCTTGCGCTAACTTAATAGTGTGAAAGAAAACTTTTTTGCAAATATGGATACAGGCGCATATCGAATAGCCTACCTGATTGCGGGCTACATACGCGAATCGCTCACTGAGCAAGAACAGGAAGAATTGAATGATTGGGTAAATGCAAGCGATCATAATATGAGGCTCTTTGAAGATCTCACCGATGAGAATAACCTGGAGGCGAATCTCGCATGGATGGAAAAGGTGAAATCGGAAGAATCTTTTAGGGCATTGCTGAACAAGGGCGCTTTCAAAAAACATCCGAAATGGTTAAAGCTGGGGCCGGCATGGATTGCGGCGGCCTCAATTATTTTACTCACAGGGCTGTTTTTCATTTATCGTTATGCAAGAAGTTCCAAAGTCAGCGCCGATAAGATAGCCCTAAGCGACAGTTCAAAACTTCAGCCGGGAGGGAACCGTGCCAAACTGACCCTCGGCGACGGCTCGGTAGTGGATCTTTCAACCGCAAAAAATGGCCTGATAAAAAAAGAACAGGGCTCTGATATCAGCAAACTCAATGATGGCGAATTGATTTATGTGGCAGCTGGTGCAACGGCAGAAAATTTCGCCATGAATATACTATCCACTCCCATTGGCGGCCAATACCAATTGAAATTGCCGGATGGAACCAAGGTCTGGTTGAATGCCGCCACCACACTCAGGTATCCCACGCGCTTTTCCGCGGATGAACGCAGGGTGGAACTGGAGGGAGACGCCTATTTTGAAGTTGCAAAAAATGAAAAGCAATCATTTCGGGTGATCCTTGCAAATAGTGCAAGCATCACCGTTTTGGGTACGCATTTCAATGTGATGGCCTATCCTGAAGAAACGGAGAAAGAGGTCACGCTATTAGAAGGCAATGTGGCTATAAGCAACGGAACCAAGATTGACAGGCTGGAGCCCGGAATGCAGGCAAGTATTACCAATGCCGGCATAAGCAAGCTGTCGGGAGTGGATACTGCCGGGGTCACAGGCTGGAAGAACGGGCTTTTTGTTTTCCATGAAGTCCCTATTGAATTCATCATGCGCCAGGTAGAACGCTGGTATGATGCCAAAGTAGTGTACCAGGGCGAGATCAAACAGGTTTTCAATGCTACAATATTGCGAAGCGAGCCGGTTACAAAACTCCTTCATATTCTGGAATTGAATGGATATGTACATTTTAAAATTGAAAACAAAACGATTTATGTATTACCCTGACGTGTAAAAGCTAGAAGGGTAATGCAAACAAAAGTCCCGGCCCGATAGGTATCGGGACGGGGCATGACTTCAGTGTTGTAAGG
>CALFNL010000256.1 GCA_937902875.1 uncultured Bacteroidota bacterium
TTGAAGGATATTTTTTTTTTGATCTTTCAGGCAGTAAAAGGCAATTGACATGAAGCGTGATTTTCTCGAATGGGCATATTTTGAAGATCAGGCCCATGGGCAGTCACCCAACCATCTTCCCGTCCCTCATATGCAACACTCTGTCGCTCATACGGGCGAGTTCTTCATTATGGGTCACAATCAGGAATGTTTGCTTATAAGTGTCACGAAGCCTGAAAAATAATTCGTGTAATTCCTTTGCATTTTGGGAATCCAGGTTTCCCGTTGGTTCATCGGCAAAAACGATATCGGGTTTATTGATGAGGGCACGGGCTACGGCTACGCGTTGCTGCTCGCCTCCAGACAAGGCATTAGGCTTGTTATCGAGCCTTTCCTTCAGTCCAAGAAGTCCAAGCAATTCAACGGCTTTTTCCTCCACTTCTTTCTTCTTTCTTTTAGCAAGCCATCCCGGGATGCATACGTTTTCCAGAGCAGTAAATTCCGGGAGCAGATGATGGAATTGGAACACGAAGCCCATGTGAATATTACGAAAACTTGCCAGTTTTTTCCCTTTCAATTGGTCAATTCTCCGCTCCTGCAGATTGATTTCACCTCCATCTGCGCTATCCAGGGTACCCAGAATATGAAGCAAAGTGCTCTTTCCGGCGCCGGAGGAGCCCACAATACTCACAATCTCGCCCCGGTGGACGGTAAGGCCCACCCCCTTCAGCACCTGAAGGCTTCCATAAGATTTCGTAAGGTTCTGGGCAACCAGCATTAAATTATCATTGTCTGTTTAAGATAAATTTATCAAGGTGGAAAATTAATCATTAGGGCCGCACTTAACAAAACCCTGGGGCAATAAATTCCGGTGGGGGCCGTTCAATTTCACAATTTAGATAACTGAATTTGGAAATTTCATATGAACCTTTACTTTTGCGGAAAATTGACCAGGTAGAACCTGACCTGACTGACTCGCAGTTTCCACCTTATAGCATTAATAACCATCCGAATAAAATCAAAAAGGATATAAGATGTTTTGGACACTTGAATTGGCATCCTATCTCGAAGACGCTCCGTGGCCCGCAACAAAAGATGAATTGATCGACTATGCAATCCGCAGTGGCGCACCGATTGAAGTGATTGAAAACCTCCAGGAGCTGGAAGATGAAGGTGAAATTTATGAAGGCATAGATGATATTTGGCCTGATTATCCTTCGCAGGAGGATTTCTTTTTTAACGAAGATGAATATTGATCCATGATCGCGATATGGCGGCTATTTCACCAGAATAGCAACAAACGATCTGGAAAGAGATTGAACCACCCCGAATGCTATGGGTGGTTTTTTAATTTCAGAAAATAATCAGAATCTGAATAAGATTAGAACGGGCTGGCAGCCTGCAGTATGAAGGAAACAGGCTGATGACCACCAAAAAAGGCCGGTCCTGCTCTACGAGATGCCCTGGTTCCCTCCTTTATTTTTCCATTTCATTGATCACGGCCTCAGTTACGCCTGTGGTGGAGAACCCCCCGTCATGAAATAGGTTTTGCATGGTTATCATCCTGGTAAGATCGCTAAACATCAACACACAATAGTTGGCACAGTCTTCGGCTGAAGCGTTTCCGAGCGGGCTCATTTTTTCGGCATAGTTTATAAATCCGTCAAATCCCTTTACCCCGCTGCCTGCCGTAGTGCGGGTAGGCGATTGCGAAATGGTATTCACTCTCACTTTTTTCTTGAGGGCATAATGATAGCCAAAACTTCGTGTAACACTTTCCAATAATGCCTTGGCATCTGCCATTTCATTGTAATCGGGAAAAACCCTTTGTGCGGCTATATAGGAGAGGGCCACCACGCTACCCCATTCATTCAAAGCATCCAGGTCCCAGGAAGTGCGCAAAATCCGGTGCAGAGACATGGCGGAAATATCCAGTGACTTTTGATTGAAGCCATAATCAATTTCAGTATAGTTTTTTCCTTTGCGAACATTCAAACTCATGCCGATTGAGTGCAAAATAAAATCAAAGCTGCCTCCAAAATGATTGAGGGAATCTTCAAACAGCTTCTTAAGGTCATCCATATTCGTAACGTCGGCCGCTATCACGGGAGCTTTCACGATTGATGCCAATTTGTTTATTTCACCCATGCGTAATGCAACGGGGGCATTTGACAGCACCAGTTCCGCTCCTTCTTCATGACACTTCAAAGCGGTTTTCCAGGCAATAGATCTTTCATCCAAAGCTCCAAAAATGATTCCCTTCTTTCCTTTTAAAAGGTTATAAGCCATAATGATCTGA
Source organism: uncultured Bacteroidota bacterium (assembly GCA_937902875.1). GTDB lineage: Bacteria > Bacteroidota > Bacteroidia > Chitinophagales > Chitinophagaceae > PSRI01. The sequence goes on from CALFNL010000256.1 coordinate 2,279, forward strand.
TTTTTGACAAAAATAATGGTTTATTGAAACAGGCGGCTATGGAATTTAAGTAGTACAAATGTGAACAAAAAAGTGAGAATAAAAACCGTTAATAAGTGCAGCAGAATATACAGGGCCAAATGGCCAAAAGATTTGCGCGGATTCAGCTTCGCCTTCCAGAACAAATGCGCCAGCCAGGCAACTGCGGTAACAGTAAGGAGTAGCAGAAGTATCAGTATCAATGAACAATTTGAATTTGACATGAAAAAATCCGGCTCAGGATCGTTTGGCGGCTTTAAATGCGCCACCCTTTAGCATCTCTCTGGCATTTTGCATTGCTGCTTCACTGGGCCTTTCACCGCTGAGCATTTTTGCAATCGCTTCAATTCTTTCACCATCATTCAATAACCTGATCTGCGTCCTGATTTTACCTAGCGACTCAATCTTATACACAAAATAGTGAGCGTCTGCCCGCGCCGCTATCTGGGCCTGATGGGTAATGCTAATGACCTGATGCGATCTTCCCAGGTCCTTCATGATAACTCCTACCTGCCTGGCCGCCTCGCCGCTGATACCTGTATCAATCTCGTCAAAAATCAGGGTAGGTAATTGTATGGAGCGCGCCACCAGAGATTTGATGCTCAACATTAGCCTGCTCAATTCTCCGCCACTGGCCACTTTTGACAGAGGTTCAAATCTACCGCTCTTATTCGCGTCA
>CALFNL010000257.1 GCA_937902875.1 uncultured Bacteroidota bacterium
GTCCCGATAGCTATCGGGACGGGGCAGGACTTCAGTGTTGGAAGCGCTGAAGGCCAAGTTTGGGTTAACCCTGTCATCAAATGAGGCTATCAACTGAATTCAGAAACCCAAACAATACAAAACTATGCAATTAAAAGTTTTCAGACCCGGATTTGCAACTTTAATAACCATGAAACTTTTAATGTTGCTGACCATCGTGGCATGCTTGCAAACCTCCGCAAGAGGCTTCGGGCAAACCGTATCACTTTCCCTCAATAAGGCCCCACTCGAAAAAGTATTTAAGGAAATAACAAGGCAAACCGGCTATTATTTTGTCTATACCAGATTTCAATTAAAGATTTCAGTGCCCGTGACCTGTGAGGTCAGCAATGGGGACCTCAAAGAAGTGTTGACTCTTTGCTTTCGCAATCAACCTCTATCCTATGTAATAGAAGACAGGTACGTGGTAGTTCAGACGAAAAAGTCAAAGCCTGAAACTTCGATCCCGCCAATTCCGCCGATGGATATCACAGGCCGCGTCATCAATGAGGATGGGGAACCCCTGGCAGGTGTAACCATCACTGCAAAGCATTCCAACAAGGGCACCTTCACCAATGATAAAGGAGAATTCCTGCTCAAAGGGGTCAATGATAACGATATTCTCATCATTACAAGCGTAGGATATTATAAGGAAGAAATAGAAGTGAACAAACAGAGTTTTTTCATGGTTCGTTTGAGGATTGCCGTGGGGAGTTTGGATGAGACGATTGTCATGGCTTATGGCAAGACCAGTCGACGCCTGAATACCGGCAATATCAGTAAAGTGACTGCCGAGGAGATTAGCAGGCAGCCGGTTTCAAACCCTCTTGCAACGCTTTCCGGGCGGGTTTCAGGCTTGCAGGTCACACAGGGGTCGGGCATGCCAGGCTCATTCTACACGGTTCGCCTGCGCGGTCAAAACAGCATTGCCAACGGAAATGACCCGTTGATTATTGTTGATGGCATCCCCTTTCCCTCCACCACCCTCAACGGAACATTTGGCGGCGGTGGAGGCGCCACCAACAGCCCACTGAATAACATCAATCCTGAGGATATAGAAAGTATAGAAGTATTGAAAGACGCAGACGCCACAGCGATATATGGCTCCAGGGGAGCTAATGGCGTGATCCTGATCACAACCAAAAAGGGACTCCCTGGAAACACCAGGGTTGACATAAGTGTATATACCGGATGGGGGAAAATAGCCCGGCGACTCGAACTCATGAATACGCCGGAATACCTCATGATGCGAAGGGAGGGGTTTTCCAATGATGGCACTACACCAACAATCGCTAATGCAAGGGACCTGTTGGTCTGGGACACCACGCGATATACCGATTGGCAAAAAGTATTGATCCGAAATACCATGACCATTAATGACATCAAGGCGTCTATATCCGGTGGCACCATCCAGACTCAATTTATGATGGGGGCGGGTTATCATAAAGAAACTACCGTTATGCTTGGATCATTTGGAGAGGAAAAGTTATCATTCACCTTTAGTTTGAATCACCAGTCAGAAAATAAACGATTGCGTCTTTCGCTAGATGGAAATTTCCTGCACAATAATAACCTGCTCCCGCAAACAGATATTTCGTCCTCCATAAACTTGCCGCCCGACGCTCCAAAGCTATACGACTCTCTGGGTAACCTAAATTGGGAGAAATCAACCTGGGTAAATCCCATGAGCATTTTATTAAAAAAGTTTGAGACGACGACGGAGAATATTATTTGCAATGCTTTGATAAGTTATAAGATTCTCCCCGGCCTGGAATTGAAAGCGACCTTCGGATTTAATAACATTGCCCAACGGGAACATGTACAAATTCCCATCAGTTCCTATGACCCTGCACTCCCTGCATCTGGAACAGCAGGGTTTGGCAATAATGTTATCAGAACGTTTATTGCGGAACCTCAATTGAACTTTAGAAAAAACTTTGGTAAAAAGAATCTTGCATTACTCGCTGGCTATACCCTGCAGTCTACCACGCAAAATGCATTATACCAGTCTGGCACAGGCTACACATCTGATGAACTGCTGGGTAGTTTAAAAGCAGCATCCTTTATTAATACTTCCAATGAAATTGACTCCCGCTACCGCTACCTGGGTCTTTTTAGTCGGCTTAACTTTGACTGGGATAAAAAATACTTTGTTACCATAACCCTTCGCAGGGACGGCTCCAGCAGGTACGGTCCAGCTAACCGATTTGCCAACTTTGGATCATTAGGGTTTGCCTGGGTATTTAAGAGGGAAAAATTTATTGGTGAGAATTCGATATTGAGTTTTGGAAAACTGAAGGGTAGCGCAGGTGTGACTGGGAATGACCAGATCGGGGATTATAAATACCTGGACCTTTACAGCCCGTATTCCTATAGCTACCTGGGCACAACTCCCTTTCAACCGGTGCAGTTGTTTAACTCCAATTTCGGATGGGAGCGTGTCAAAAAATTGGAAGCAGGCCTGGAACTGGCATTTTTTAGGGAGCGCATTTTGTTTACTGCGAACTATTACCACAATATTACCAACAAACAATTAGTATCCTATGCATTGCCACAGGTGACAGGCTTTCCCGGAGTACTTCAAAACCTGCCGGCGAAAATCCTCAATCACGGCATTGAACTGGAATTATCAGGCTTGATTATAGATAAATCAAATTTTAAATGGTCCGGATCGCTGAACTTTTCCGTCCCCAAAAACAAGTTGCTTGCCTTTAACAACATTGAGGGCTCTTCTTATGCCAATACTTATGTTGTTGGTCAATCTTTATTTATCGCACAACGTTATGCCTATACGGGAGTTGATCCAAACATCGGTAATTACACTTTTTTAGATGTAAATGGAGACGGAAAAATATCTTCTCCGGTAGACATGAGTGCAGTGGTATTTACCGGGCAGCAATATTTCGGTGGACTCCAAAACAATTTCTCCCATAAAAGATTAAGTTTTTCTTTCTTGTTTCAGTTCGTTCGCCAGGAAAATGCACCCAATTATTTGAGCCGCTTTGGCCGGCCCGGAACCATGACGAATCAGCCCACATTTGTATTAGACAGGTGGCGATCCCCAGGTGATGAGTCGACATTCCAGAAATACGCCAATTCAAACAGTGCCAGTAATACTGCATTCTCGAATTATCGCTCCAGTGATGCGGCCTTCAGCGATGCTTCATTTATCCGGCTGCGTAATGTAGAGATGAGTTACCAACTGATTGCTAAGAAATCAAAACAGCTTGCCATAGAGCAAGGTATTTTATTCATGCAAGCACATAATCTTTTTACCATTACCAGTTACAAAGGGCTTGACCCGGAAACCAAATCAGTATTACCACCGGTAGCAGTGCTAACAGTGGGCGTTCGCTTCACCTTTTAAATTGACTTGCTATGACCAACAAACATCATACTTTATTTCTAATACTATTCTTTGGGGCAGCAATTTTACTTTCTTCCTGTAAGAAATACCTGGAGATTGAGGCTCCGGCTACACAGTTAACCGGCGAAACAGTTTTCAAAAACGATGCGACTGCTATTTCCGCTCAATTGGCCATCTACGCCCAGATGGAAGCAGAAGGATTTCCCTATAGCATGATCATGAATACAGGTTTATCTTCTGATGAGCTGGCAAATTATTCTTTCAACACTAACGCATCAGATCTTTTCACCAATAACCTGACGGCGGATAATGCGTATGTGGCGAATACCTGGAATTCACTCTATAAATACATCTATCAGGCCAACGCTGTGCTTGAAGGAGTTCTGCAGTCAGCGTCTCTGAGTGAATCTGTAAAAAAACAATTGACAGGAGAAGCAAAGTTCACGAGAGCTTTTTGTCATTTTTACCTGGTCAATCTTTTCGGGGATGTTCCCATTGCAATAACCACCAACTATGAGATCAACGCCGCAGCGCCTAGAAAAGATATGATGGCTGTCTATGACCAAATGATCCAGGATTTGAATGAAGCAAAGGATCTGTTATCAGAAAACTTTCTGGATAATGGAACCAAAACATCCACAGAAAGAGTAAGACCGACAAAATGGGCAGCCCTTGCTTTACTTAGTAGAGCCTATCTCTATTTAGGCAAATGGGACCTTGCAGCACAAACAGCTTCACAAATCATCGCCAACAACCAATTATTTTCAGTTGTGAGTGATTTGAACAAGGTCTTTCTAAAAAATAGCCGCGAAGCTATTTGGCAACTTATGGCCGTATTGCCCAACTTTAATACCTATGCAGGAGGCCTACTTATTCTTACTTCCTCACCAGGCGAAGTCGCGCTAAGCCCCCAACTGGTCAATAGCTTTCAGGCAACTGACAAGAGAAAGCTCAACTGGATTGGTTCTGTCACAGTTGGTTCTAACACCTATTATTACCCGTATAAATACAAAGTGGGTCAAAATGTAACTACTATTTCAGAATACACCATGGTATTGCGCATGGGTGAAATTTTCCTAATACGAGCCGAAGCCTTAGCAAGGCAAAATGATCTTGACGGAGCACTAAACGATTTGAATGTTATAAGAGGTCGAGCTGGTCTAACGCAGATGCTTGCAACTTCACAACCCGCGATACTGGATAGTATTTCCAATGAGCGCAATGCAGAACTGTTTACTGAATTCGGCGACAGATGGCTTAATCTAAAGCGCACAGGTTCGGTTACGCTTATACTCCAACCTGTTAAAGGTGCAGACTGGACGCCTGGTACAGACGAACTCTATCCTATTCCTCAACAGGAAATCATCCGTAATCCCGCTTTGAACCAGAATCTCGGGTACTGAGTCTTAATTGTTTTCCTAATTATTCAAAAGAAAGAAATGAGAAATCTCATTGCTCTACTCATGCTATGCTCAAGTGTCTGTATAAAAGGGCAGGATACAATATTGTTATTGAACAAACCCTTTCCTTATATGGAATTGTTGCAGCCCGCTTTAGATACTTTCTCTGACAGGGCATCAACGGACAAAAAGCATCCACCGCTGATACTTGATTTTTTTTCGTCCAGTTGTGTAGTATGCTTCAAAAGCCTGCCCAAGCTTAAGGAATTGCAGGAGATATACAATGGCAGGCTTTTGTTTGTGCTGATCGGTAAAGAGGATACTGTAATTCGCAAGATTTACAACCGGTTCAGGGATAAATTAGCGCTTGGCTTTCCCGTAATTTATGATTCTGTGATGCATTCAAAATTGCAACTGGATTCTTATCCAAAATATATCTGGATTGATGAGAACAACATCACGCAAGCGGTGGTGGGCGTAGATGAACTCACTGGGGATAATATAGAAAAATTCCTTTCTCAAATAAGCATTGCACAGGAAACAAAAATAAACGATAAAGTCTATTTCGATCCCAGGCGCCTCTTTCTCTTAAATGGAAATGGGGGATTTGACAGTAGCTTTTTGCTTCGCTCTGTACTAACACGATGGCAAAAGGGAAACCCACTCTACCTTCCCCCTTCAATTTACAGTAGCGAAAACCCATGGAAATTCCAGGTATTAGGGGCTTCGCTAAATGAACTCTACAATTATGCTTTTCACGGGTATGGTCGTTGGGACACTGAGAGCAAATTGTACGATTCAATTTATCACAAAATAATCATAGGATCCTTTGACAGCCTTCCACAAGTTTGGAATGGCAAAAAAGCCCGGTACAACTACAGCGTTCAGGTGGCGGATTCAAATTTCCATTATTCTGATTTGCAACAGGTCCTTCAAAATGATTTGGAGAATTATTTTGGATTCCGGGCACGGGTCATTCGAAAACAAATGCCATACTGGTATCTGAGAGCGATTAAAAGGAAAAGAACAATTTTGAAAACTAAAGGGGAAAAGCGATCCATAAACACGACACAAACTTCAATAGATCTTATAAATGTTCCTGTTTCAAGTCTGATTGAACTTTTGTATCGTAGAAATCAGAATGCACCGCCATTCATTGATGAAACAGAAATCGACTACAATATTGACCTTTCGCTGGAAGCGGTCGCGTTCGATCTGGCTGAATTACAGGAGGCGTTGAAAAGAAAAGGGCTTATTCTTGCACCTGGCGTAAAGGAAATGAGAGCAATACTTTTAACGCCCAAAAGAAACAATGTTGCAGCACATTAAGTTGCTGCAACATTGTTTTAAATTCCTCACTCCCTGGTGAGGTAAGGATGCAGGTCATCCGGTTGCGTATACAATGGCCGGGTTCCAACATTTGGGATATTTACCTCACACTGAATTTCATCATCTGCGGGACAGGGAGTGCCCGAAAATGAAAAGAATTGAGTGCCGTCTTTGTACCAGAGCGAAAAGGTTTTATCGCTTTTTGGCGCCAATGCGCAAACTCCTATTGCAAGACAACGAGCAAAAATCCCCAATAGATACTTCTTCATGGGATTATATTTAGTTGGTTAACAAATCGCCTACTTTTTTATACAGGTGTTCGGCTATGCCTGCCTGCCCCGCGAAGCTTCAGCGGTGCCGGGGTTTATTGCAATAAAAAGTCTATTCTTCCTGTAAAGCCATAAACCAGCAATGCTCAAGGCCAGAAAAAACATATTGAATTTCAAATGCTGGTTCCATGACAATTGCTTCAGTACGCCGCCACAGGAACATGGCAAATGTTTGGCGAAGAGAATCATATACTCAATGTAGCCGGTGAAAATGATCATGAGAATAATGGAAGCCAAAAATCCCCAAAATCTCGTTGAAGGAAGGAATATGAGGATCGCGGTCAGCAATTCAATGGATGGCAATAACCATGACAAGACAATTGCGATGGAACCTATCAGCGGGGAATGGGATATAACGGCCCGAAAACCGGCTTGCTCCTGCAGTTTACTTATTCCTGCATATACAAAAAGAAAAATCAGCAATGCGGCAATGATTTCAATCAGCCAGAAACTATAGATTGGTTTCTTCATGGTGCAACTGCTTAACATCACAAAGTTCTAACATGCTCTCTTAACATTTTTGACAAAGAGGTTTGCGGAATCAGGTGAAAGTTTTGCGAAAGGGATTTATTGCCTCCTGAGTGACCCCGGAGTCATACCAAACCTTCGCCGAAAAGCAGTAATGAAATTAGTGGTGCGGGGATAACCTACCATGGCACAAATATCCTTGATCGGCTTGTTTGTAGTTAGCAAAAGTTCTTTGGCGTGTTGCATTTTCTGCTCCATTAACCATTCAAAAATCCCAGCACCAAAAAACTGCCTGAAGCCGGTTTTCAATTTGAATTCATTGAGAGCAACCCGCCTTGACAAAACGCGGATCGTGGGCGGCTTTCCGGAAATATGAGTCTCAAGAATGCTGCGAGCCTGGTGAATCCTGGCCGTTTCCCAGGGTGTGAAATAATATTCCTTATGATCCTTCCTGTAAGCATTCTGTAATAATTGAAACAGAAATTCCCGGACCTTCAAATCGAAATAAA
>CALFNL010000258.1 GCA_937902875.1 uncultured Bacteroidota bacterium
TTATTAAATCTTCATTCTCTTTTATCCAACAATCTGTTGCCAAATCCTGCCGCATCAGGAAGGTTACGCCATATTCCTGTTGGCATCCAAAATAGTGTATACACACCGCTCGCAGTTCCTCAATTAATTGAAGAGATGTTTGATCTGATGCTTGATAAAGCAACTAAAATTAAAAATCCTTTTGAACAGGCATTCTTCATCATGGTTCATCTCCCCTACCTCCAGCCATTTGATAATGTAAATAAACGCGTATCAAGACTCGCTTCAAATATTTCATTGAATAAACACAACCTGGCTCCTTTATCTTTCATTGATGTACCGAATGAGTTGTACACAAAAGGGCTAATCGGAGTTTATGAGCTAAACAAAGTTGAATTACTTAAAGACGTCTTTCTTTGGGCTTATGGACGTTCAGCAGCTCAATACTCTGTACTTAGACAATCACCAGGCGAACCTGATCCATTCCGGCTTAAATACCGCGACCAGATCCGGTCTATCGTCAGGGAAATAATATCTCAGGCGCTGCCAAGACCCAAAGTAATGCGCTATTTACAAGATCAGGTCAAAGAATTACCGGAGATAGACAGAGAAAAATTAATCGAAGTAGTCGAAACAGAATTATTATCTCTGCATGATGGGAATTTCGCCAGGTACATGGTTCGACCTTCTGAATTCAGGAAATGGCAAGAAGAATGGAAGCGTTAAGTGCTAACCCCGGCGCCAGGCTACAACACCTGACTCAACACACTATCCCTTTCAGCATCCCCAGCGCTTCCACCATTTCATTTTCCTCAAGTGATGCAAAGCCCATTCTCAGCGCATTGGCAGAAAAGGATTCGTTCTTATAAAAATTCCCATTGCCGATATAAAGCCCTTTTTTTAACGCCTCTTCAGACACTTTGATTAAATCGATCTTTTTATCAAAATCCGACCATACCGCAAGCCCTCCTTCCGGGATGCTGAACGTTATCTTATCATTAAAATCAGCTTTGAGTATCTGGCAAAAAAGATTCCTGCGTTGCTTATAAATTTTCAACGACTTCCGGAAATGCCGCTCCATCTCACCATTGTCAAACAGTACCGCAAATGCTTCTTCGAGCAGGGTGTCCCCTTGTTTATCTATTAGTTCTCTTAATGAAGATGCGGCCTTAACAAATGCCGGAGGCCCCACCATAAAGCCAATCCGCAAGGCAGGGGTAAAAGTTTTCGAAATCGAACCAATATAAATTACATTATGATGGTGGTCAATACTGGCTAATGGCAGATAGGGTTTATTATCATAATGAAAATCAAAATCATAGTCGTCTTCGATAATCGCAAAACGGTATTCTTTAGCGAGGCTCAAGAGCTTCAACCTCCGCTCCACACTCATGGTTACCGTTGTTGGAAAGTGATGATGCGGTATGATATATACCGCCTTTATTTTCTTGTGCCGTAAAATCTTTTTGAGATAATCAATATCCATTCCGTTGTCATCAACAGGAATCCGCAGCAGGTTCGCACCGGCATGCCGGAAAGTATCATCTGCAAAGCCATAATTTGAAATGCCGACTGCAATATTATCGGAAGGGTGGAGAAGCAGTTGCGCTGCCAAATAGATGCCCATCTGGCTTCCTTTCGTTATTAATATATTTTCAGTAGAAACAACTACGCCCCTGGTATTTGAAAGGTAGTTGCAAATAGCCGTGCGAAGATGTTTGGATCCCAGGGAGCTGCCATATTTTAGAAAATTTTTCCCGTATACCTTCCTGGAAAGACTTCGGTATTCGCGCATTAACTGATCTACCGGTGCCAGGCGCACATCAGGAAAGCCATCATCAATAGTGAGCATGGTTCTCTGAAGATTCTCGCTGGGTATCACATTTTCAAAATTATTAGTCCATATGAAAGCCTCCTGAGAGTTATCCTTCTTGTTGGCTTCAGGTAACATCGTTTTGGAAAGCAGCGGCAACCTGGAAAG
>CALFNL010000259.1 GCA_937902875.1 uncultured Bacteroidota bacterium
ACCCCCGGTTACATGGTGGCTCGACGATTATTTTACCTGGCTGGGGCATCCATATTATCTGGCACTTCCATCGGCAGCTGGCATCTACGGTTCCAATCCGCAAGCACTGCAAGTGACCCAGGTGATGACTGACGGTTCGCGGCGCGAGATTGGAGTCGGACGCCTGCGGGTTCGGTTTTTCGTCAAGCGCGGGATTGAACAGACGCCGACGCAACCTCTGGCAAATGCTTTCGAAAGATTTCATCGGCCTCGTGGTCATCTCCTGCTTCCTGGCGATCCCGATTGCCTGGTATTACCTGAACCACTGGCTTCAAAAATATGAATACAGAACTCCTGTTTCCTGGTGGATCTTCGCCATCGCGGCAATAGGAGCCCTGGGCATAACAGTTATCACCGTAAGCTTCCAGGCAATAAGGGCCTCCGTTGCCAACCCTGTGAAGTCGCTGAGGAGTGAATGATATTTGATTAGAAAGGGTCCCGAATCTGTGCCATAAAACTTTTGCAAATAGTAAATGTATATATCATGCTCAGAAACTATTTCAAGACTGCCTTGCGGAATTTGTTCAGACAAAGAACCTATAGCCTGTTCAATCTCCTGGGGCTTTCACTGGGTATCTCCTGCGCGCTATTGCTCACCCTTCACATCAAAGAAGAACTGAGCTATGAAAAGGGGTTTTCAAAACACGCAAGGATCTATCGTTTCGCCACTACGGAATGGTCAAAGTCCTCACCTCCACTGGCAGGAGAATTGTTGAAATATTTTCCGGAAATAAAGAGCATTACCCGCTTCGCCGATGCGGGAACCAGCGTGGTTAACTATGGCCCCGAAAAAAAAGCCGAAAGCAAAGGATTATTCGCCGATTCCACTGCTATTGATATGTTCGACCTGAAGGCGATTGCCGGCAATCCCACCAGGGCCCTGAGCGAGCCCAACTCCATTGTCATCACAAGAAGCATGTGGAAAATATTTTTCGGCGAGAAAGATCCGATAGGGCAAAAACTCAGCTTCAACGACAAGGAGGAAGCATGGGTTAGAGCAGTCATAGAGGATTTACCAGCAAATACGCATCTCAAATTTGATTACCTGATATCCATGCCTACTTTTTATGAATATGTGCCCAGTAACTGGTTAAACAACCGGGGCTGGATGTTTGGCTGGACCTATATCCTCTTCAATTCCACCAGTGACCGCCTGAATGCGGGGAAAAGAATGAATGATTTCTGGATGAAGTACTGGGAAGCTAATCCCAATAAAAAGGAAGTGGCAGACCAGGCGGCAACCATCAGACTTCAGCCTTTAACGGATATCCACCTGAAGTCGAACCTGATTCAGGAAATGGCACCCAACAGCAGTATCATCTACATAAATATTTTCATTGCAGTGGAAATTCTACTACTGCTCATTGCCTGTGTAAACTTCATTAACCTCTTCACTACCCAGGCTCTTAAGAGATTGAAGGAAGTGGCCATCAGGAAAGTTTTGGGAGCCCGCAAAATGCAACTCATCCTGCAATTTCTGAGTGAAGCCTTTATTTTGACCATATTGGCTGGGATTATTGCAATACTATTGTACCAGGCCGTATTGCCCTTTTATAATAACATGGCAGGAAAGCACGTAAGCCCTACCGAAATTTTCTCGCCTGGTAATCTGTGGATTCTGGCCTCAATCATATTCCTTACCGGCTTGATTTCAGGCCTTTTCCCCGCCCTGTTCATCTCCGGATTTCAACCTGCGGATTCCTTAAAAACGTCTAAGATCCCAAGATCCGCAGCCAACCTGCTGAGGAAGGGCCTGGTAGTATTTCAATTTGTAGCGGCAGGATTTCTCATTATTTCCACGGTGCTCATTTACCAGCAAATGAAATTATTTCATAACAAACAACTGGGATTCGACAAAGACCAGGTGTTGGTACTGAACCTGTATGGAAATCTTAAGGAAAGAGTATTGACGCATCCCGAGGTTATAAAAAATGAATTGCTGTCCAATCCCGATATCATTTCGGTGGGCAGGTCCTCGAATATCATCGGGGATGATCTGAGTGTTGAATCAGTGACTCCGGTAAATTCCCTCGCAGGAAAACAGTATCCAGACATGAGGGTATTCCGAATTGACGATAATTATTTGAAGGTCCTGAATATTAAATTGAAAGATGGCCGAAATTTTTCGAGGGAGTTTAATGATTCGGCTTCATTCATAATAAATGAAAAAGCCGCGGAGGCCCTGGAACTGAAAAATCCTCTGGGCGCAGACATCATAAACAACACAAGGGGCATGAAAGGGAAAATAGTGGGCATTGTTAATGATTTCAATTTCTCATCTCTCCATAGCCGGGTTGAGCCACTGGTACTCGAATACGCCCCAGACTGGGCCGGTAAAATGCTGATTAAAATAAGGGCTGGAAAAGATGCTGCGGCCATTGGCTTCCTAAAAGATAAAATTGAGGCCATCGCTCCTGGCACTCTGTTCAGTTATGGTTTTCTCGACGAAACCGTATCGGGCATGTATAAGAAAGAAAATAACCTGAGCCAGGTACTAAAAGTCTTTACAATCCTTTCCATTATTATCTCCTCTCTGGGTCTATTCGGTCTCGCCGCACATGCGTCCGAAACCAGAACTAAAGAAATAGGAATAAGAAAAGTGATTGGGGCAAGCATGAGCAATCTCCTTCAAATGCTTTCAAAGGATTTCATCATCCTGGTGCTCATCGGGAATATTATCGCCTGGCCATTGGCCTGGTATGCCGTGAATAGATGGTTAGAGGGATTTACCTATAAAATTGATATTGGCTGGGGCGTATTCCTGTTTTCAGCCATATTGACAATAGTGGTAGCTCTGATCACTATCGGATATCATTGTGTAAAAACAGCAAGAGCAAACCCGGTGATATCATTGAGGAGTGAATGAAAAAGAATTTAGAAAGATGCAGAGAATGTAACAAGTCGCTGGTTTTCGCCGTCTTTATCAATCTTAGCAGCATCTCCAAAAAGCCATGGTATTCAGTTACGCAAAACAAGTGAACTAAACTCAAAAAAAATTTGATTATGCTCAATAACTATTTCAAAATCGCAATCAGATATCTTTGGAAGCACAAAGGATTCTCCGCCATTAATATCGTGGGTCTCGCCGTTGGTCTGGCTACCTGCCTCCTGATCATGTTATACGTGGTGGACGAATTGAGTTATGACAAATATAATTTGAATGCTGACCGCATCTATCGGATCAATTCCGACATAAAATTTGGTGGAGCAAACCTGAATTTGGCAGTTACGAGCGACCCGATGGGAGCCACGCTCAAAAAAGACTATCCCCAGGTTGAGGAATACACGAGGATATATGCCTCCAGCGGATCAAAACTAATCAAGAAAGGGAACGAGTACATCGAAGAAAAGGATGTGGCCAACGTGGATTCCACTTTCTTCAACGTGTTCAGCCTGCCAGCCATTACCGGCAATACCAAGACGGCCCTGAATGAACCCAATACCGTAGTGGTCACTGAATCCGCGGCCAGGAAATATTTTGGTAGTGCTGAGGTCATGGGTAAAATTCTGGAAGCAGATAAGACTCCGTATAAGATAACGGCTGTCATAGAAGACATGCCTCACAATTCTCATTTCAATTTCAGTTTTCTGTTTTCCATGAAGAATGTGAATTATCCCTGGGGCACCTTCCTCAGCCACAATTTCCATACTTATATTTTACTGAAAAAAGGCACCGATCCCAAAGCATTTGAAAAAAATTTTACTCAGGTCATCAACAGGTATATATTGCCCCAGGCAAAACAGATCATGCAAATTTCCAGTATGGATGAATTTACCAAGGCTGGCAATAAACTGGAATACAGCCTCACACCTTTGCTGAACATCCACCTGAAATCTGATCGCTTCCCCGAATTAAGCACCAATGGCAATATCCAGTACGTTTATATTTTCAGTGCCGTAGCGCTCTTTGTGCTGCTGATAGCATGTATCAACTTCATGAATTTGTCCACTGCCCGTTCGGGAAACCGTGCAAAAGAAGTAGGCATCAGAAAAGTATTGGGAACCAGAAGAAAGACTCTAATAACCCAATTCCTTGTGGAATCAATTCTTACAGTGATAATATCAATCCTGATCGCCCTGGTGATGGCCTATTTGGTGTTGCCAGTTTTCAACGATATAGCATCCAAAAGCCTTTCCGTGGGCGACCTGTTTAATGCAAGAGTCCTGCCCTTTGTTATTGGGCTTCCACTTGTTGTTGGAGTATTGGCCGGGAGCTATCCGGCATTTTATCTTTCCAAATTCCAGCCGGTAAAAGTGCTGAAAGGTAGTGTGGCCGGAGGTTTCAAAAAGAGTGCATTGAGGAGCTCATTAGTGGTATTCCAATTTGCCACTTCTATCATCCTCATCATTAGCACCATAATCATCTACAGTCAACTGCACTATATACAAACAAAAAAACTGGGCTACAATAAAGACCAGGTACTGATCATCAATGGAACATTCGCGTTGGGAAATAATGCCGAAGCATTCAGGAATGAAGTTTTGAACATGCCGGGAGTGGTTAGTGGAACTTACAGTTCTTACCTGCCGGTTTCCTCTTCCTCCCGCTCAGATAACAGTTTCTTCAAGGAGGCTGTTATGGATCCTACAAATGGAATTGATATACAGAGATGGACCATTGACTACGACTATCTACGGACCATGGGAATGGAGATCATCAAAGGCAGGTATTTTTCAAGAGAATTCGGATCAGATTCCAACGCAGTTGTAATAAACGAAAAAACGGCCAGTCTTTTAGGTTATGACAACCCAATTGGGCATGCACTCTATGGCATGAGCAGCGACAATAATCCCAAATCAGTACCCTATACCATTATTGGTGTGGTAAAAGATTTCCATTTTGAATCATTGAAACAAAATATAGGTCCGCTCTGTATGATGCTGGGCAAGAGCTATGGACTGGCTTCCTTCAAAATAAATACCGCCAATATCAAAGGCCTGGTGAACCAGATAGAAGCGAAATGGAAGGCCATGACTACAGGTATGCCATACAGTTACAGATTCCTGGATGAATCTTTCAACAATATGTACAATTCCGAAAAAAGGGTGGGTAAGCTGGCCATCGCCTTCGCGGTACTGGCCATTTTTGTTGCCTGCCTCGGGCTATTCGGATTGGTGACATTTGCCGCTGAACAAAGGACCAAAGAGATAGGAATAAGAAAAGTGCTGGGAGCAACAGCAGGAAGTATTGTGGGATTGCTTTCTATGGATCTGCTAAAATTGGTCATCCTTTCTGCCGCATTCGCATTCCCCCTTGCCTGGTGGGCCATGCACAACTGGCTGCAGGATTTTGCCTATCGTGTCACACTAGCATGGTGGATATTCCCAATTGCGGCCATCCTGGCCATAGCAATTGCAATTGCCACCATCGGCATACAGGCATTGAAAGCGGCATTGAACAATCCGGTTCAGGCCCTGAGGAGTGAATAGGCAAACAACTTAAAATATTAACTTCCTATTTTCTCATTGAAAAAAGAATATTGAATGGGCGGCCTGGAGCAGGATACTGGTTTCGACCGGTCGAATCAGCAGTAGGCTCATTTGAATAATGGGTTTTCTACCACCTTAGAAGTATTCCTTTCAGGATTTTACTTTGCCCGGGATTATCATTTCATGTCATCATTTACTGTATCAAAAACGTACAGTTTCTGTATCAAAAACGAACTACTTCGTATATAATGACTGTCCAGATACCTGTAAATCATGAACATCGTATTTTGGCATGTGATTCACTACGTTATGCAGGGGTAGAGGCCTATTTATTATGTGAGAGAACCCCAAATCATTGCCTATTAATGCAACAAGCCTTGACGTAAACTGACATTAATAGTAATAAAATAACATCAAAATGTAAAAACCATCCTACATGCTAAAGAATTATTTTATTGTGGCCATTCGGAATTTCAGGCCCAATAAGGTTTTTTCCCTGATCAATGTATTGGGATTGGCAATTGGAATCAGCGCCGCCCTGGTAATCTATCTTATAGTCAGCTATGATTTCAGTTTTGATACTTTTCATAAAGATGGCGACAGGATTTACCGGGTGGTTACGGATATGAAATTCGCGGACGAGCCGTTCCCGAATTCCGGCGTGCCCCAACCCCTGCCTGTAGCGGCACGCAAAGAATTGACCGGCATAGAGGAGTCCGCGGCCTTCAGTCTGGCTACAGGCATAAAGGTATCTATACCCGAAAACGGTAATTCTAAGCCTGTCCTGTTCAGAAAACAATCCAATGTGGTTTTCGCTGATGAGCATTATTTCAAATTATTTCCATTTTATAAATGGCTGGCAGGTAGCCCGCAATTCGCACTCAATGAACCATTCCGGGTAGTCCTGACCGAAAGCCGTGCAAAAACTTATTTCCCGGGCGTCGATCCAAAAAATGTCGTTGGCCGGGAAATCATTTACGACGATAGTATCAAAACATCCATATCGGGTGTGATATTAGACCCGCAGCAAATAACTGATTTCACATTCAGGGAATTCATTTCTCTGGATACAAAGGTCAGGGAAAATATGTGGAGCACAGAATGGGGTTCCGTGAGTTCCGGCGACCAGTTCTTTGTAAAATTAGCACCGGCAGGTTTATTTAAGCAGGTCAATAGCCAACTGGCAAGCCTTGAAAAAAAATACAATAAAGACGACCGGCACAATTCAACAAATTCGATTGTGTACCGCTTGCAGCCCCTGAATGATATTCATTTCAACAATGACTACGATAATTTCGACCAGCGTATGGCACATAAACCCACATTGTATGGGTTATTGCTGGTGGCCCTCTTTTTATTAATATTAGGTTGTATCAATTTCGTGAACCTAACAACGGCTCAGGCTTCCCAGCGTGCCAAAGAAATCGGTATCCGCAAAACTATGGGCAGTTCAAAGGCCCAGCTCGTCTTCCAATTCCTGATAGAGACTTTTTTGCTCACTATCAGTGCCGCATTGCTTTCGGCCTTACTTACGCCCTGGCTGCTGCATATCTTTGCCGACTTTATTCCGCCCGAATTACATTTTGACGTTCTGCAACAGCCTCATATACTTTGGTTCCTCATTGTTTTAATAGTTGTAGTGTCTCTATTGTCAGGATTTTACCCCGCGTGGATCTTATCCCGGTTTAAGCCTGTGCTGGTCTTAAAAAACCAGGCTTTTGCCAACAAGGCAGGAACCAGGAAAGCCTGGGTCCGCAAAACGCTGACCGTTTCACAATTTGTAATCGCACAGTTTTTTGTTATGGCAACCCTGGTAGTGAGCAAACAGATTCACTATGCGCTCAACAAGGATCTCGGCTTTAAACGAACTGCGATTGTCAATTTCTACACGCCATTCCACTTCATGAAACCAGACCCAAACAGAAATGTCTTGGTGAACAGAATCAAATCAATCCCTGAAATCGCCCTGGTAAGCCAAAGCGAAGCTCCTGCTTCTACTGGCTACAGTTCCACAACCATTAAATATATCAACGGCAAAAAAGAGATAGAAACGGATGTTCAGATAAAAGTTGGCGATACGAACTATCTCAGGCTCTATGGCATGAAACTGCTGGCTGGGAAAACCCCGAAACAAATAGATTCAGTAGGAGAATATATCATTAATGAAACCTATGCAAGGATCTTGGGCTTCAGGAACCCAAATGACGCTATTGGTGCCATGCTTGGAGAAAAAGAAAAAATCCCTGTAATAGGAGTTGTATCAGATTTCCATCAGAGATCTCTCCACGAAGCAATTAAACCGCTCGCCATAATCAACGCCGGCAAGCGAACTTCTAACAATATCAGCATTCTGCTCAGGCCCCGGGATGCAAATGGAAACACCTGGAAAAACGGTCTTGAAAAGATTGAAAAAATCTACAAGGATCTCTACCCTGAAGAAGATTTCAAATACGAATTTTTTGATGAAAGCATCGCTGCATTTTATAAGAGCGATCAAAATATATCCCGACTGTTGAAGTGGGCCACTGGCCTGGCAATTTTTATCAGCTGCCTGGGATTATTGGGGCTGGTGATATACACAACTAATCTCCGTATCAAGGAAATCAGCGTCAGGAAAGTATTGGGAGCCTCCGTTTCACAGTTGGTGACCATTTTATCAACAGATTTCATAAGGTTGGTATTTATTGCATTCATAATTGCCACTCCCCTGGCCTGGTGGGTCATGAACAAATGGCTGCAAAACTTTGCATATAGAACGGCGCTAAGTTGGTGGCTATTCCCGGTTAGTGGCTTAATAATTATCCTGATCGCACTTGTTACACTCAGCATACAAACTATCAGGACGGCCGTGGCCAACCCGATTGATGCGCTGCGGAGTGAATGAAGAATAATTAATCGACCAGTGAGATCAAAAAAAATCGCTATGAATTTGCATTACTTAAAAATTGCCTTAAGGAATATGGCTAAACAAAAAGTGCTTGCCTTCATCAACGTGATGGGCTTGTCCATTGGTCTTGCCTGTTTTAGCCTGTTCCTGCTGTTCGCGGTCTATCAATTCAGCTTTGACCGGTTCCAGACCAATGCGGCGGATATCTATCGCGTTGTGGAATGGTGGCAGGGCCTGCCAGGCCGCGAACCCGGAGGCGAAGCGTATGGAGGGACCCCATTGGGCCCAGCGATGAAGCATGATTTTGCTGACGTGGAGAATGCAGTGAGAATTCAGACCGGCTTTGATGAGAAATTCATTAGGACCGATGAAAAGACAATCCGAAGCAAGGTATCGTTCGTGGATCCGGAGTTTTTTTCCGTTTTCTCATTTAAGCTGATCAGGGGTGAAAGGAACACACTGGAGAATCCGCGAAGTATAGTGCTCACCAGGGAAAGAGCCATGCAGCTTTTTGGCGGCACGGACGTTGTGGGCAAAAGAGTCGATATTAAATTGGAGAAGAATTTTGAACCATTCACAGTAGGCGCAGTGGTGGAAGATATTCCCGGAAATTCCAGTATTAACTTTAGCATCCTCGGAAGCTTCGGCTATCTGATGACCACAGACATGGGTAAAGAAAGTCTTAATAACTGGCACATGCAAATTGGATGCGAGACCTATGTTCATTTACGTGGTGGAAGCACTCTTGTCAGTCAGCCTGCCCGGCTCGCACAATTCCGCAACAAATATTTTCCTGATGAAGAATCAGAATTAAAAAAGGATGGATTATGGGACGGTAAAAAGCCCTACCCTGCCAGCTTCCGTCTGCAAAAATTGCGCGATATTCATACCAATGCCCATATAGAGGGAATGGCTTCTACGATTGATCCAAAATATATCTGGATACTCATCAGCATTGCCACTGGCGTTCTGCTGATCGCGTGCATCAACTTTACCACGCTTGCCATTGGCCGTTCAGCGGGGCGCGCCAGGGAAGTGGGCGTGAGGAAAGTAATGGGAAGTGGGAGAAGACAACTCATCTGGCAGTTCCTTGCAGAATCTTTGATGCTGAGCATTATTTCAGCAATAATTTCTGTTTTTCTCGCTTCCGTTACCCTGCCTTATTTTAATGCAATGGCCGATACAAACATCAGCTTTTCATTTGCTCAATTTCCCGAACTGGCCTGGATGCTTCTTGCCCTTACCCTGCTTACAGGCATGTTGGCAGGCGCCTATCCTGCACTGATACTTTCAGGATTCAATCCGATTCAGGTACTGAAAAGTAAGATACGCCTCGGCGGATCCAATTTATTTACAAAATCCCTGGTAACGCTGCAGCTTGTGGTTTCCATCGCACTGATTATTTCCACCATCATCATTCTTCAGCAGACGAAATATATGCGATCCAAGGATATTGGCTTCAACAAGGAGAATGTAGTAGTAGTGGATGCCGAGGGATCTGATATGGACAGGAATTTCCAATTGTTCAAACGCAATTTGGTGGCAGGCGGAAAGATCACCGGAGTTGCAGGCTCGGAAATGGGTCTCGGTGCAGGAACGGGATTGATGGGATCCGCTTTTGACTATAAGGGTGAAACAAAAGGAATAATCATGTACCCTGTGGACGCGGGTTTTCTGAAGGTAATGGGAATGAAATTGATTGCCGGAAGAGATTTTGATCCCACTTTGTCCATCGATACGGTAAGCTCCATCATAGTCAATGAAGCCATGCTGCGTGATTTTAACCTGACAACCGGGAATGCTATAGGACAGCAGCTCACCGAAAAGCAATTCGGTACCTTGAAAGTGCTTCGGGTGATCATTGGAGTGATTAGGGATTTTAATTACAGCAGCCTGAACGAGAAGGTTAGGCCTCAAATTTTCATTCAGCCTGCTTCATTGCATATCCGTAGTCTATTTTTGCGGATTAAGTCCGGTGAACCTTCCAGGGCACTGTCTTCAATAGAAGCGGCCTGGAAGCAGCTGACGCCGGGCCTTCCTTTCCAATACAGTTTCCTGGATGAGAATATTGACCGGTTCTACAAAGCGGAGGCGCGTTGGAGTAAAATCGTTGGTGCCGCCGGATTTATAAGCATATTTCTGGCCTGTCTGGGCCTGTTTGGACTAGCCTCACTGGCCGCCGTTAATCGTACCAAGGAAATTGGTATCAGGAAGGTGCTGGGTGCGCCGGTAGGCAGCATCATACAATTAATTTCCAAAGATTTTTTGAAATTAGTCATATTAGCGCTCGTCATTGCCACGCCTTTGGTTTGGTATTTCATGAACAGGTGGCTGCAGGGGTATGCGTACCGAATAGATATCGGATGGTGGGTATTCGCCCTTACTGCAATCCTGGTGCTTTTAATTGCTTTTGCTACCGTCAGCTTCCAGGCCATCAGGACGGCTCTCATAAATCCGGTAACCAGCCTGAAGAGCGAATAAAAATACATTTGAAATGCCAGATATTATGACACAAACAAAGATTCAATTGACTATTTAAATTAGAAAAAATCATGAAAGCAAGACTCTTCTTTCTAATGCTGATTTTCGCTAACCTGATGTTGCAGGCCCAGGACAGAAATGACAAAACTCCATTCCTGGCCAAGTCCCTGGCCAATGAATCCATCCGGAAAGTGCAGGTATCCTCTACCGGTGGCAATATATCCGTTAGCGGGGTCAGTTCATCCGAGGCACGTGTGGAAGTATATGTCTGGCCCAGTAATAGTAACAACCGGATGTCTGATGAAGAAATCAAAAAAAGGCTGGATGAGGATTATGAACTCAGCATTTCAGTTGAGGCCAATACCCTCACTGCCATTGCCAAACCTAAATTCAAAGACATGAATTGGAAAAAATCTCTGAGCATTTCCTTCAAAGTGTTTGTACCTCAGAATATTTCAACTCATCTAAGAACGAGCGGAGGCAGCATCTCCCTAAAGAATATTTCAGGAAACCAGGACTTTTCCACCAGTGGTGGTAGCCTGCACATCGACCAGTTGAGTGGCCAGATACAGGGCAGAACTTCCGGAGGCAGCATAGACATTTCCAATTCCAGGGATGAGATTGATATGGAAACCAGCGGAGGAAGCATTGAAGCTTCGAATTGTTCTGGCAATGTAACCCTTACTACTTCAGGTGGCTCACTGTACCTAAAAGAATTACAGGGAACAATCAAAGCCACTACCAGTGGAGGCTCCATTAATGGCAACAATATTAGCGGTTCCCTGAGGGCTCATACTTCAGGGGGCAATGTGTATCTCAGTGAACTAAATTGCGGGCTGGAAACATCTACCAGCGGTGGCAATATAGACGTAGCAATGAAAGGGCTTTCCAAAGAAATCAGGATCGACAATTCGGGTGGCAATATCAGCCTGGAAATTCCAAAGAACAAAGGGGCAGATTTAAGACTAAACGCGGATAAGATCACCATGGATAGTTTTGAAAATTTTGCAGGATCCAAAGAAGATGATCAGGTGAATGGCAAATTGAACGGAGGTGGGGTGCCCGTTGTGGTAAAAGCCGGCAGCGGAAGAATTCATCTCTCCATAAAATAAATTGAATACATTAAATAACGAACAACGAAATGGATCAGGAATCGAACACCAATCACAAACAAAATAAGAAATAAACCATAAGGACATGTTGGAATTAAAAGCAGTATCAAAATGGTACAATATAGGCGGCAACAAGACCTATATTTTGAAGGACCTCGACCTGGTGATCCGCGAAGGAGAATTCGTCTCCATCATGGGCCCTTCCGGATCGGGAAAATCGACTCTCCTAAATATTATTGGTATGCTCGACGACCCATCTGAAGGCTATCATTATTTTATGGGGAAGGCAGTGCACCTGCTGAAAGAAAAGCAACGTTCCCAATTGTACAAGCAGCATATCGGTTTCGTTTTCCAGGCTTATCATTTGATCGACGAACTCACCGTTTATGAGAATATCGAAACACCCCTGATATACCAAAACGTAAAATCATCTGAACGAAAGGCCATGGTGGCGGATATCCTGGACCGCTTCCAGATGGTGGGTAAGAAAGACCTTTTCCCCTCACAGCTTTCGGGCGGGCAACAACAACTGGTGGGCATTGCAAGGGCCCTGATCGCCAGCCCCAGACTCCTGCTGGCCGACGAACCCACAGGAAATCTGAATTCCAAACAGGGCGAGGAGATCATGGACATCTTCAAAAAGCTGAATAATGATGGTGTTACCATTATCCAGGTTACCCACTCCGAAAAAAATGCATCTTATGGCTCGCATATCATCAACCTTCTGGATGGGAGGATCCAACCATCCTGATAAACTCAAATCTCAAAAAATAATTTCTTAAAAGTATTTATGTATGAAACCAGGAAGAATCATCATTACAGTTTGGATATTATTAACGGGCGCCCTGCTACAGGGATTTGGTCAAGACAGTGCTGCTACAAATCAAAAACTTTCACTCAGGCAATGCGTGGAACTTGCCTGGGCCAATAATATACCTCTTAAGGAAAGCGACTTACAAGTGGAAGCCGCAAAAGGTAACCTGCAGCAGGCAAGAGCCGAACTGTTGCCCGACCTGAACGGAAACTGGAGCTATAATTGGAATCAGGGAAGGTCAATTGATCCTTTCACCAATGGATATATTGATCAGAAATTTTCGTCTTCCGGAGCGGGGCTCAATTCTTCCCTGCTGCTGTCTCAGGGTATGCGTTTACAAAATACCATCAGGCAGGCAACTTATGCCTATCAAGCCAGTAAAATGGAATCGCAGCAACAAAAGGATAAGCTCACACTTAACGTGATTCTCTATTATTTAACGGTCTTGAATAATGAAGACGTTTTGCGACTTTCAAAAGAGCAGGCTATCGTAACGCAGGGGCAGGTGGATCGCAATACGATTCTATTTAACGAGGGTACTATAGGAAGTTATGTGCTGTCTGACTTCAAGGGCCAACTGGCAGGAGAACAGATGGCCATTGTGAATAATTCAATAGCATTGGAAACTGCAAAACTCAATTTATGCCAGGCTATGAATATACCCTACGACCGCAATATAAAACTCGAGAGGCTGGATGAGGTTTCTCTCCTGGAAATATATCCAAACAATTCCAATCAGGTATATGCTGCGGCCATTCAGAACCTGGCCCAGGTGAAGGCCGTTGACCTGAGAATGAAAAGCGCTCAGAAGGGCGTGGCAGCAGCCAGGGGTCAGTATTTTCCACAATTGAGTCTTAATGGCGCTTTAAGTACCAACTATTCCAGTATTGCCTCCCGCTTATTGCCAACAGGTTTGCAGGAAATAAGCACGGGTGATTATGTGTACGCGGGCAGCGTCAAAAACCCCGTTCTCCGCGAAGAACAAATCTATGATGCTCAGAAAATTTCCTATGGAAGCCAGTTCAAGGGCAACGTGGGCACTTATCTGGGGCTTTACCTGAATGTACCATTGTTTAATAATCTGCGAGTAAGGAACAGCGTAATACAGGCAAAGGTTCTGGAAAAAACCGCGGCATATGAAGCTCAAAATACCAGGCTTCTTCTTAAGCAGAGCATTGAACAGGCGTACCAAGACATGGAAAGCGCTTATCAACGTTATAAGATCGCCCAGGACCAGGTGAATCAATACGCGGAATCATTCCGGTCGGCAGAAATCAGGTTCAACGAAGGAACCATTGTTACTACAGACTACCTATTTGCCAAGAATAACCTCGATAGGGCCAGACTGAATCTTTCGCAGACCCGCTATGAATATATTTTCCGGACCAAGATCCTGGACTTCTATCAGGCAAAACAGTTATGGTAGAGGGATAGGGCGACAAAATAGTTCAAAATCCTGCGCATGACGCAGGATTTTTACTAAGGTTACGTCATACCAATTTATTATTCATGATAACCACAATAAATGGTAAATTACTCCAAAAATTCTTCAGGTGAGCCTTACCGTGCTTAAGAATATCCTTTCAATATTCCTGGTTCTTTCCGGATGGATACTGATACCAGAGAGTATTTCCGGCCAGGACAAATACAAATACCGTCTTGATGGAATTGTATTGGATCATGATTCCCGGCAGGCCTTGAAAAATGTGAGTGTCACACTGAAGAAATCCAAATCCGGAACCATGAGCAACGAAAACGGTGAATTCAGTCTCACGGTAGCCAATACAAATTTCACCATCGTCCTGTCTTCAATTGGCTATATTACCCTTACAAGGGATATTGACCTTTCCAGGAATGATACATCTATCATTTTTTATTTGAAGCGTAAGGCCAATGTGGAGTTGGATTCGGTGGTGATCAATGCGCGCCGGGGGATCAACAGGGTGAAGGCAGTTCAAATGGGTGTGGTTACAGTCAATCCTGAACTGCTAAAACGCGCCCCATTGGTTTTTGGAGAAGCGGATATCATCAGGGGACTCACGCTGCAGGCTGGCGTTACCAGCACAGGAGAAGCATCGGGAGGGTTCAATGTACGCGGTGGGAATGCTGACCAGAATCTTGTGCTGTTGGATGGCGCCACCCTCTTCAATACTGCGCATTTGCTGGGTTTCTACACATCTGTTACACCCGATGCAATACAGGATGTAACGTTATACAAAGGCGGCATGCCCTCACAATATGGCGGCCGTATCTCCTCACTCCTGAATCTTAAAACAAAAACCGGCAACCCTACCCGAATGGAATTCCGCAGTGGTGTTAGCCCTGTAAGCCTCCATTTCTTTGCCAGCGGCCCCATTGCAAAAAATAAACTGACTTTTACGGGCGGCGTAAGGCTGGCTTATCCCGACCTGGTCCTCAACCAATTCCCAAACCAGTTCGGGAACAGCAAGGCATTTTTTTATGATGCCCTGGCTAAGGTTGAATATGCCATTGACGCCAAGAACAAAGTTTCCATAACCGGATACAGGAGCTTTGATAAATTCAGGTTCGATACACTCACCTTTTACGATTGGCAAAGTAATCTGGCCACCTTGAATTATGAATCTAATTTCAACAGTAAACTTTCGCTGAAGATCAATGCCAATTACAGCCAGTTCATTTCAGGCATTAATGGACTGGAGCGAAACATGGAGTTCAGGCTCAATTCGGCCATCGCCCAGAAACAAGCCAAGGCAGTATTCCTGTATTCTCCTGGCAGCATGCAGAAGATTGAATTTGGCGCCGATTATATTTATTATCATATTACGCCCGGAGACCAAAAGCCTGTTTCCGCTTCCAGCGCAATCAATCCCATATCCATACAAAAAGAGCAGGGTCGTGAAATGGCTGGTTTCATCAGCGATGAAATTGAATTCACAGACAGGATTGCGTTACAGCTGGGAATCCGCTATGTAAAATATGATTACCTCGGTCCCAAGAATGTTTATACCTACGAAGCGAATATTCCCCAAGCGAAAGAAACTATTAGCGACACTACCAGTTCTACAGGGAAAAATTCACTCAAGCGCTACGGAGGCATTGAGCCCCGGGCTTCTCTTAAAATAGGAATTGACAACAACAGCTCCATTAAGTTAAGCTATCATCATGGTCAGCAATTCCTCCATCTCATCTCAAATACGATAAGTATTTCACCGGTCGATTTTTGGAAACTCAGCGATTCACATGAGCCACAGCAAATCGGAGACCAATATGCCGCCGGATTTTTCAGGAATTTTAAGGATATGACCTATGAAATGGCCGTGGAAGGATATTATAAAACCGTCAGGAATATGGTTGAGTATAAGGATGGGGCCATATTGCTACTAAATCCATACATCGAAAGCGCCCTGCTCAATGCAAGAGGAAAAGCCTATGGTGTGGAATTGAGCATCTCAAAGAACAAAGGCAAATTTTCAGGGCAGTTAAATTATACCTACTCGAGGTCCTTAACCCAGGTGATTACCGTCTTCCCCTCTGAAGCAATCAATAACGGGGAGTACTACCCCGCCAATATTGACAGACCACATAACCTTGCCATTCTCACCAAGACAAATTTACCAAGGGGATGGAGCTTTAATGCCAATTTCATATTCATGTCTGGAAGGCCCACCACCTATCCCGATGGGAATTATCCTATAGATAATACGATCGTTGCCAACTATTCGCGGAGGAATCATGACAGGCTTCCGGCCTATCATCGCCTTGACATAGGGTTTTCCTGCATAACCAAGCGCTTTCCGGAACAGAGGCGATACAGCGTGTGGAATTTTTCATTCTATAATGTATATGCCCATGAAAATGCATATTCAATATATTTTAAAAGGCAGGGAGGATCCATTTCGGCTTATCAATTGTCGGTGATAGGCAGCATCGTCCCTTCCATTTCGTGGAACTATTATTTTTGATTCCAATGAAGAATTTCCGCTTCCTGCAATTGGCTTTCCTGTTCACTTATTTGAATTCCGCCTGCATCAAACAGGTGGAAGTGCCTATACGAAACGAGAAACCTCAATTAGTGGTGCAAGGCCTGATCACCAATGACAGCCTTCCATATGAAGTGAAGGTCAGTTTTTCCGGCCCCTTTACCTCTCGTTCGGTGGCCATAGATGAATATGTGGTGAAAAACGCAACAGTTATTATAAAAGACGATTTAGGCAACTCTACACAATTAGCCTATAGGGATTCCGGCATATACGTCACAACTGATCCAAATTTTGTAGGAAAGGTAGGTCGCAGTTACCATGTGGAAATCGGGCTTGCCGATGGATCTCATTTTATTTCAACCCCTGAAACTATTCGCCCTCCCGTGCCCATCGACAGTATAAGCAAGGTGGAATATTCCCTTTTCTTCGATAAGCTGGATCTTTCCTTTGGCTCGAACCCATACAGCGATAGGCTGAATGCTTTTATTGATTTTAAAGATCCACCTGACCAGGAAAACTATTACCGATGGAGTTCCTATAACTATGTGTTGAGAAAATGCAGCGGCCTCCCCTGTGGATTCGGATGTATCATGTATGACTATTGCTACCAGTTGCATGTGGTAAACGATTTGCAAATCCTGTCTGACGCTTCAGTCAACGGAAATTTAATTCATCAAAAACAGGTCGAGTACTCTTACATTTACTGGTTTGGAAAGCAATACATAGACATTGGGCAGCTATCCATTTCCCGAGAGGCATACCAGTTTTGGGAAAGATATCAGGAGCAGCTAACCCGTACCGGTAGTATATTGGATCCTCTTCCCTCCCCTATAAAAGGAAATGTGCACGATGCAGTTGATACCACTGATATAGCCTTGGGGTATTTTGAAGCGTCATCTATCACGCATAAAAGGGTTGTTTTGGTGCCATTCGGCATCACACAATTCCTGCT
This sequence comes from uncultured Bacteroidota bacterium, assembly GCA_937902875.1. Lineage (GTDB taxonomy): Bacteria > Bacteroidota > Bacteroidia > Chitinophagales > Chitinophagaceae > PSRI01. The sequence continues at coordinate 17,678 of CALFNL010000259.1, forward strand.
CGACCAGAGAGCGAGGCAGTATATTCCATCGGAACCGGCCATTTGTTTTGAATATTTTCTGAATGCGCTACCCTACCCACCTCCTCCTGCACAGCAATATCCGCCACCTCCGGGCTGGGAGAATGCTCAGCAATTGATTGTGAATTGGTGAAAAATATCAGAGAAAAAATTTATTCGCGCCTGATTTGTGCGGCCTGGTGAACAATGTCACCGGAATCAGTGAGGCCTTCCAGTATGATTGAATAAGTTGTGACAGGATCCGAAGTGTAAAACAGGATATTCGCCGTTCCCTTGTCGTCAACATGAATATTGCCATTCCAGTATATGGTGGCTCTGACATCAGGTATCGGATTTTTCAGTTGTTCCGGCATATCGTATTTGGGAACATAAATTTCTTTGGCAACAGCGTACCCCGGCACATAAAAAACCGGCTTCCCATCCATAATTCTGGAATACTGTGTAGAATCCAGACGACTGTTCCTCTGCTTGGTATTTACCAGAATCACTCCATTGGCTCCCCGAACCCCATAAGCCGCTTCATCATTACCCTTTAAAACTTCAATAAAATCAACTGTATTATAAGGAATCGTATTTAACAACGACATTAAGCCTGATCCTGCATCAGTGGGCACTCCATCCACAATCAATATTGGCTCGCTTATTACCAGGGAAGTTCCGCTAAAGGTCACTCCCCCTTGTATGGTAATGCGTCCCTGCTTCAATTGCACGCCTGGAACCAGGAATAAGGAATTTGCAAGATTAACATTCCCCGTCTTTTCAATCTGGTCAGAAGTAATGATAGATGAAGTCATACTGACCCTTCTCTTGTCACTGAAATAGGAAGTCTTTTTATTAGTTTTCAAATTGACCGGAGCCAGAGTAATGCCCCTGCCCTCCGATTGGATATCTTGCTTGAATCGATTTTTCATATTTCGCAACGTCTCCTTCATTGGCGAACTGTCGTAGCTACGCGTCAGCGCCAGAGCGGGAGCCGCAATCCAATTGTACTTATTAAGAATTATTTTCAGATTTTTTTGAACCTTTTTCCGGTTCTTCACCAAAATCATAAACTGTGTGCTGTCCTGAAAAATTAAGTTATTGAAAGCAAAACTACCCTTCTCATCCAGGGTATCCAGCGCGATCCCATCTTCATAGTCAGCAGAAAGAAAGCTGCTGCCCCACTTGTCGGCATACAAACCAACTGTATATCCCTTGACTGGTTCACCCGAAGCAGACTCAACATGCCCACTAATATTCAGCGCGCTATCTGACCCATACTGAACTGCTGGGTATTTATTTTGCATGACTTCTTCCCAACTATACCGGCTCCATCCATGCGTCAGCATTACCAGGTCGAGTGCATCATTTGCCTTCGCCTGCTTCTCGTCGAAGTAAAATGTGGGATTTGGAATATATCCCTTCAGGTCCTCATTGAGCAACAGATTGGTAATAATATTCCCATCGGATTCCCCACTGGGAACTACCGCATCATCGGTAACGGCAATTGAAAAGGCCCCTTTTGCAGGATTTCCCAGTTTATCTTTTGAGGTAATGGTTAACGACACCGGCTGTCTGGCACCATATTTATCTCTCAATCCATCAATGGTAACAATACTGTGTTGGTGCTTCACAAAAAAAAGTCTTTCACTCACAGGCACTTCGGTCTCGCTAAAGAGCGTAAGTTTGGCGACTCCTTCAGGAAAACTGTCTTTAGGAATATCCACTTCATACATATCTCTTCCACTACCGGCGAAACAAAGTCTGCCTTGCGATGTTCCTAATAAGAACGTTTTCTTATTCTTCTTATACAATGAATCCCCCAGGGAAACTCTCACTTTCAAATTCTTTTCGTTCTCATCAACGATTGATACCTGGTACGCATAGTTATTTATAGGAGGCAAAGCATAAGCCTGCTCCCTGCCATCTTTGGAAGTAACTACAGCAAAATAAGCCCTGCCAGATCCGGGAATAAAAGTGAATTTCCCCATCCCGTCATGAGATGTGCGGAAATTAGTGACCTTGATACCCACTTCATTTTTCACATATCCTTCAATCGGAACTGGCAATCCGTTCTTGTTCACAGCTATAAACGCAACTACAGCTTCGGTTCCGCTTATAATATTACCACCTTCCGGCAGGAAGCGGATGTCAAGGCTGTCTGCGGCCGCTATTGTAGGGTACAAAATTTTGCTGAGCCACTTATATTTGAGTTTAATGAAAGCATTTTGCCAGTCTTCCGGCTTTATATTCTCAAAAGAAATAGCGGCTTTCCCATTCTTATCTGTGATAAATTTTGATTCCTTCAGGATACTGCCTTCTTTGATTAAATCCAGGTATCCTATCTCGCCTCCGAGAGGCTTCTGCTCCAGGTCAACCAGAGAAATCACCACATTTGATGGTCTGCTTCCTTCCCTGGCCGGACTAAACTCAGCTTCTATATTAAATCTGTTCCGTTTGGAACCTATGTACAGATTTTTTGCAAAAATGAACCTGTCACCGAAATTTAGCATCCTTGCAGTATATGCGCGAATCACATAGTTGCCTTCCAATAAGGAATCAGGAATAGTTATGGACCCATTTAGTTTGTCATTAGCGGCATTCAGCATCTGTTTCTCCACAATAGAATCCTTCTCATTGGCTAAATAAACAAAAACCTTATTGCTTAGTTTACTTCGTTCGTGACCAGTAGCATTCACCAGGTACGCCCTGAACCAGATTGTATCACCAGCCAGGTAATAAGGCCTGTCTGTATGAATATATATTTTTTCCTGGGGAAAATGTTTGTAGAAGTCCATCAGTTTCTTTACAACCGTAGTGATGGGATCATCCCCGCCAGTCCTGAAACTGAAGATGAATATTATGGATGCAAAAAAAGCAAATCGTTTAATTGAAGCTCTCATACCAAGTATACAACTTACGAAAAAAATGCGAACCTTTACTCTTTTATTACATCCATTTGATTAATCAGATTCCATATCCAGTACAATTTTTCCAATATGTTCGCCATTCTCCATAAACTGATGTGCATGCGCCGCATTTTTCAATGAAAATATTGCACTGATATGGGGCAGGATTTTCCTTTCTGCGACCATTGGCCAGATTCTATTTTCAATCTCTCTTGCAAGTTCGGCTTTGAACAAGGCGGATCGGGGCCGAAGTGTGCTGCCGGTAATTGTCAGTCTGCGTTGCATGATATCGAATACATTGAATGCGCCCTTTGGTCCCTTCATGGCATTGATGAACACCAGGCGACCATCAGGCCTGAGGATAGATAAATTCTTTTCAATGTAATCTCCACCAACCATGTCAAGGATCACATCAACCCCGTCATTTTTCAATATGGTTGCAAAGTCTTCTTTATGATAATTGAAGCATGCAGTTGCGCCCCAATCCATGCAGGCCTTGCATTTAGGTCCACTACCGGCAGTTGCGTAAACGCGGGAACCTGATTCGGTTGCCAATTTTATGGCGATGCAGCCTACACCGCCGCTGCCTCCATGAACCAGCAAGGATTCTCCCGGTTGAAGTAGTCCGCGCTGGAACACGTTATGCCATACGGTGAAAAGGCCTTCGGGCAAAGCAGCCCCCTCAACGAAACTAACATTTGAGGGTAGTGGAAGGCAATGCCTTTCGTCCACTGCTATTGCAGAAGCATATCCCCCTCCTGATACCAGGGCACAAACCCTGTCACCTATCTTCCATCTTTGCGATCCCTGACCCAAATCCGATACAATTCCGGACACTTCCAATCCGGGAATATCGCTTACAACTCCCGGGGGTGCAGCATAATTCCCCTTACGTTGAAATATATCCGGTCTGTTAACGCCGGCGGCTTTCACATTAATTAGTACCTCTCCAGCCTGCAGAACCGGGTCTGGATAATCCCTCAATTGCAAAACATCGGGCCCTCCGGGTTCTTTAATTACGATGGCTTTCATTTTGTTCCTTGATCGTTAAACAAATGTGTTCACATATGCTCCTCCAAGTTCCCGATTTTTCTGCCCATTATCGATTAAATAATTTGATATTTCATCAGCCGATTTAATCAAAGACTTGGAACCATATTTGACCGGTATTTCATAGGTTTGGGATAAATTTCATGCCATGAGAAGAATACTTGCAATGGTCATCCTATGCGTCCTGATGTCGAGCCTGCATGCCCAGGCCGTAGGCCCCGAAGAAGCTTCCAAATACATTGGTCAAAAGAAAACAGTCTGCGGAAAAGTATTTGGGGGGAGATTCCTGGAAAATGCCAAGGATGGGCCAACACTGCTGAATGTGGGAGCCGCTTACCCCAATAATCCTTTCACTTTTGTGATTTTTGCAAATGACAGAAAAAAGTTTTCTTTTAAGCCGGAAGAATTTCTGATAGACAAAAATGTCTGCGTTACCGGGGATATTAAGGATTATAGGGGCAAGCCTGAAATCATTCTCTCGGATAGCACCCAGATAATGATCAAATGAAATATATTCCAGGTTTGGCACCATCGGTTATAGCATCAGGCAGTTGCCGGGTAATTTCATTCTGGCCAAGGGGCCCTATCATATTATTTCACATCCAACAAGATCAGTTTAATGAAATCAACGCCCCACTTGCAGGAAATTTCAGGCTGCAAGACTCTGCTTATTCTCATCTTAATTTGCTTCTCCAAAGTTAATCAGGCCCAATTTCGCGTGATCGGCTATTTTCCCTTGCGCAATGACTCCCTGGATTTTAAAACGCTTCCGTTTCAAAAGCTCACCCATTTGAATATCGCTTTCATCAATCCGGATTCTTCCGGCCAGCTTATCATTCCACCAAGACTCGACGAACTGGTCAATGAAGCCCATTCTCACGGAATAAAGTTGATGGCTTCAATTGGTGGAGGCTCACCCAATCCCTACTATGCTCGACTATTGTTTAAAAGCCAAAGAAAAGCATTCATAGAAAAACTTTTTCAACTATGCACTAATCACAACCTTGACGGCATTGACGTGGATTTGGAAAACGACGCCATAGACCAACACTATACCGGCTTCATAAAATCCCTGTCAGCAAAATTGAGACCTGCCGGCAAATTACTGACCGCTGCACTGGCTACCTGGAACGGACAGTTGATAAGTAAACCTGCTTTGAAAAAATTCGACTTCGTCAATATCATGTCATATGACCAGACTGGGCCCTGGAAGCCAGAGAATCCTGGACCGCATTCCACATTTTCAAAAGCAGAAGAAGATTTGAAGTATTGGACTGGTAACAGGGGCCTTCCTAAAAACAAAGTCAACCTGGGTCTTCCCTTTTATGGATATTGCTTCGGAACAAAATATGGGCAGAGTATGTCTTACGCCCAAATTGTAAACTTTTTTCCCGGCTCAGAAAATCAGGATCTTGTCAACCCCGAAACAGGTGGCACCATATACTATAATGGATTGGCCACAATCAAAAACAAGACTTCATTGGCAATCCAAAATGCCGGGGGCATTATGATCTGGCAAATTTTACAGGATGCGCCAGGAACTCTGTCTCTATTAAATGCTATCCAGGAAACCATAATACAGGAACCCGGGAAAAAATAGAACAAAATTTCATAGCATCATACTTATTCAAATTCGCCGGAATTGCGCAAATTCACAATAATCTGCTCATTTCATCAGATCATAATTAAATATGTGAATTTGTCAATCTTTGCGGTCTCTTGGTATTTCAATCACATAGACAATCTGGTTTCACGCTTTTCACAAAAGTTAAAAAATGAATCAACAGATGAGGAAATGAATGAAATTCTCAATCAGATGTCAATAATACTCGCACAGAATGTATTATTAATAAGCATTTTACGTTATAAGGGTTAAAATCCGGTCGCTTGAGAAACCCAGTTCCAATTCTACTTCTGTCTTTTACCATTCAATTTGTGGCAGCCCAACCTTCGAATGATACAACCGGCGGGCTTAAGCCTCAAAAAGAGAATATTATTACGAACTCAACTATTATCAAGATTGAAAATTTGGGAGTGAATATCAACAGTGAATTGCCGGAATTGAGGCCCACAATTTCACCGGATGGAAAACGATTGTTCTTTATTTGTCAGAATCATCCTCTAAATACAAAATACAATTCAGTCCCAAATTCACAAGATATCTGGTATTCAGAAAAAGACAGCAGTGGCAAATGGGGCGAAGCTATTCATCTGGGCTACCCTTTGAACACCACCCATTACAACGCGGTGTATTGGATTTCTCCAGATAATAACAGGATCCTGATCAGAGGAGCATTTCGGGAAGGTGCATTTTTGGGAAAGGGGGTCAGCATGAGTTTCAGAAAACAGGACGACAATTGGAGCGAACCCAATATGCTGCTCATAAAAAATTACGATAAATATGACAGGGGAAATCAATCGGGCGCTTCCATGGCTAATGACGGCCAAACGCTTTTGCTGTACATGACACCGGTACAAGGAAGTTATATCAATGATATTTTCGTCTGCTTCCTCGAAAAAGACGGCACATGGACGGAGCCCAGGAGCCTTGGTAAGAAAATAAATTTTCCGGAATATGATGAGATGACGCCTTATCTGGCGTCGGATGGAGTAACATTATATTTTAGTAGCAATCGGCCTGGTGGATTGGGGAGTAATGATATATGGATGACGAAAAGATTAGACAAGAGCTGGCAGAAATGGAGTGACCCTGTAAACCTGGGTGCGCCGATCAATACCGATGACTGGGATGCATTCTTTACTCTGGATGCAGGAGGCGAATATGCATACATGAGTACCCGGCTTCACTCCTATGGCGAAAGTGATATTGTGCGGGTTCAACTGATGGAAAAAGAAAAACCCGATCCCGTTGTATTGGTAAGCGGCAATGTTTATAATGCAAAAACCAAAAAGCCCTTGAGCGCTTCATTGGTTTATGAAACTCTACCCGATGGGGTGCAGGTGGGCAATGGCTTGAGTAATGAAACCGACGGAGCATTTAAAATTGTATTGCCGTACGATAAGAACTACAGCATCAGGGCCACGGCAGACAAATTTTTTGCCGTTTCGGAAAACCTGAATTTGGATTCACTCGTAAAAGCTGGCTATAAAGAGATCCACAAGGATCTCTACCTCGTACCCATCGAAATTGGACAGGTGATCAGGTTGAACAATGTATTTTTTGATTTCGATAAATGGGACCTGAGACCGGAATCCTTTGTGGAATTAGACAGAGTTGTAAAATTGTTGAATGAAAATCCGGCTATGGAAATAGAAATGAGTGCTCACACCGATAGCAGGGGCACGGATGAATATAATTTCAAATTGAGTGATAACAGGGCGAAGTCAGTCATGGATTATATTATTTCTAAAGGAATATCTCAAAGCCGGATCAGCTCCCATGGATATGGAGAAACCAAGCCCGAA
>CALFNL010000260.1 GCA_937902875.1 uncultured Bacteroidota bacterium
CCGTCCATCATAACCCCCCAGGCCAATCTTGTGTACGGCAGGCAGAAGGTCCTTGTGGCCGCTGATATCCTTTAAATTATCGGTTATTACAAATTCGGTCGTCGGTATGCCCTGTTCTGCATAGAATTGCTTTTGCGTGATCTTATTCTTGATAGTTTTCAACGCGCCGGCCCTGGGATACACTTTTACGCCTTCTTTCTCAAGCATGGCGAGGGCTTCCTCATTTGCCGATTCAATTTCTATGGTAATGGCATCCAAACCCTTTCCGAAACGATGAACCGCTTCAAAGTTGGTGATATCGCCCTTCTTGAAATGATGGCATAGGTGGGCAGCCGGACATTCAGGATCATTTTCAAGAACGTAAGTCTCCACCGGGTAATTCGCGGCGGCCTGTAAAAGCATCTTCCCCAATTGTCCTCCGCCTAAAATACCAACTTTCATAAGCATGTAATTGCGGCATGAAGATATACCGATTCTCCCAAAAAATATTTCTGCGCATGGAACTTTGTGCGGCGGTACTGGTCTTTGCCTGCATGGGGTATAGATCTTCTGCCAGTAATCTTTGCCACAGGGCCACCCGCATTTTTTCTTATTTCCCGCAGCCAACCCTGGTTTTGCAGGCCATGTATGCCAGGAAGCTGAATACTCACTCGGCTTGGCTTAAGGCCTGGAACGAAGCCCAATCGCCACTTTTGATGGGGCGGTGAACTCATGGAAAGAGCCCTATCTTTGTAGTAATATGCTTCCAGACTATCCCCGCAAATTATTCATCGACGAAAGGCGGAATTATTATCTGCTTATGCTCACTTTGGCAATTGATTCGTTATAATGGAAGGAGAAACTGAATTTTCAGCTTAAGGTTTTTCATTATTCACTTTTCTTATGACAATTTCAATTTTTCGAACATGAAAACATCTATAATTAAATCACCTGCGGGCAATTCCGCCAGTTCAGATTTTCTGCCTCTCCTGGGCACTGATTATGTGGAATTTTATGTAGGCAATGCCAAGCAGGCTGCCTACTATTATAAGAGCGCGTTTGGATTTCAGTCACTGGCCTATGCCGGACCCGAAACGGGGATCAGAGACAGATGCAGTTACGCCCTTCGTCAAAATAAACTCTTCTTTGTGTTTACCACTCCATTGCGCAGCGATAATTCTATAGCCGATCATATTTTCAGGCATGGCGATGGGGTAAAGACCCTGGCATTGCGGGTAGATGACGCCGTTGCCTCCTGGAAAATCACTACCGCCAATGGTGCCGGGAGTTATATGGAACCCGTTACCCTAAATGATGAATATGGTGAATTGGTCATGAGCGGCATTCATGCCTATGGAGATACGGTACATGTATTCATAGAAAGAAAAAATTATCAGGGCCCCTTTATGCCAGGGTATAAAAAATGGGAGACAGCTTATAATCCATCTGACACAGGGCTTCAATATGTTGACCACTGCGTTGGGAATGTGGGCTGGAACCAGATGAATGCCTGGGTGAATTTTTATGAGAAGGTGATGGGCTTCAGGAATATTCTGTCTTTCGACGATAAGGATATTTCAACTGAATATTCCGCACTCATGAGTAAAGTAATGAGCAACGGAAACGGCTTTGTAAAATTCCCTATCAATGAACCGGCAGAAGGCAAGAAAAAATCGCAGGTGGAAGAATACCTGGATTTTTACCAGGGCGAGGGTTGCCAGCATGTGGCAATGGCCACGAATGATATTGTTTACACAGTCACAGAACTTCAAAAAAGAGGCGTTGAATTTTTAACCGTTCCTGATAGCTATTATAAGGAACTTTTTGACAGAGTTGGTAAAATAGATGAAGATCTCATAGCGTTACATAAATTGGGTATTTTGGTTGACAGGGATGAAGAAGGCTACCTGCTTCAGATATTCACGAAACCAGTGGAAGACAGGCCAACTCTGTTTTATGAAATAATCCAGCGAAAGGGCGCGAAAAGTTTTGGCAAGGGTAATTTCAAGGCACTCTTTGAAGCCATTGAAAGGGAGCAACAAAAACGGGGTAATTTGTGATAGGCCCATTAATACGCATGATTTTTGCTTATAAACAGGGTGCTCATTAGTATTATGAAAAACCACCGGATGTTTTCAGTATTTTTACTGAAATATTGGTGAAATTTCTTGTACCTGAGCCCTGCTAAATAATGTGTTAATGGAGCATACATAAATCTGAGTTTCCAATAAAGCAATGCCTCTTGTGGGGTTTTGCGATTGAGCCAAAATACGATTCCACTACCATGCAGATTAAGCGTTTTAGATCCATACTCGTGATTGTCAGCATCCTAACGGTAACCCTATGCGCCGATGCTCAGAATTCCTTTGTGGATTACCAGAAATCATTTGCCAAAGTGGCCGATGTTTTCCGCAGAAAAGAAGATACCCTGCGAAAGCAATTTGAGGCAAAAGGTTTGCAATGGCCCGCGAAATATGTCTATATCAGATCCTTCAAATACGATAGTCAGCTTGAACTCTGGGTAAAGAGTTCCATCAGTGAACCCTTCAGATTATTCAAGACTTACAAAGTTTGCGCCATGGCCGGATCACTCGGCCCTAAAAGAATGGCCGGCGACTACCAGGTACCGGAAGGATTTTATTATATCAATGAATTTAATCCCAATAGTCTCTACCATTTATCCCTTGGTCTGAATTATCCAAACGCTTCAGACCGCTTACTCAGCGATTCATCCCTTCCGGGAGGAGATATTTATATTCATGGTTCCTGCGTAACTCAGGGATGTATTCCAATAACCAACGACCAGATAGAGGAATTATATGTGATCACCGCTTATGCCAAGGCGCAGGGAGAAGATTTCATTCCTGTCCATATATTCCCAGTGAAATTCAATAATCCCAGGAGTGTTGAATACCTGACCAAGTTCCTGAACGCATATACGGAATACAAACCTTTAGTAGAAAACCTCAAATCAGTATTCTATTATTTTGAAAAGAATAAAGAGGTACCATTGGTGATGATCAGCCCGAAAGGCGAATACATAACGGAAGACATCGCAGAGCCAGTAAAGAAATTGATCGTTCCCAGTACACTTACGGTTAGCAGGGAAAATAAGAAACAACCGATTCCCGATGATGAATTGGCAAAGGTGGTGAATAAACTGCCCCTGTTCCCCGGGGGGAATATCAAATTCCAGGCATTCCTGAATGAGGAAGGAAATGAGCTCTCACAATATCTTGACCAGGGAGTCAGGAGCGCTTACGTTCTCATTGAATATATCATAGACAAACAAGGTCGTGCCGTTTATGCCAAGGTAATAAAAGGCGGTAATGATGAAATCAACAGCAGACTGGAACAGAAATTCGAAAGTATGCCCAGGTGGGCTCCTGCAGAAAGACAGGAGCAAAAAGTGCCTATCAAATTAAAGCAGACCATCATCATAGAAGCGCAATAGCATTTCTTTCTTTAACCTGCCTTATCAGCTCTATTCCCGGAAAGGAGATCAACCCGGATAAGCCCAGACAGTATTTCCCATTATCATTTGTAAATTATTGATTTTTAACACATTCAATTCTTTGCCTGAAATTTTTTTGCCTTTTTTTCGTTAAGTATAGGAACCAATGCTTTAGCATGTGAAGCATTTTGTACTCGTCGTTTACCTCTTCCTGTTTAATTGCATTTTCTCCTGGTCGCAAACTATCAGTGGGGTGGTAAACAATTATTATAAAGTGATCAAGGTTAATTCTGTAAACAGCACGGCTAAGCTGGCCGATGTTACCGGTTTAAACAGTGGTATCCGCGTGTTGCTGATTCAAATGAAGCCATCCACGATTCATGAAACCAACTCCACATCTTTTCGGGATATAACCAGGATACGCAATGCAGGCAAATATGAATTGAATACTATCTGCGGTCTCCTGAATGATACCATTTATTTCAGAAAAAAATTATTGAACAATTATGATTCCGGAGGAGCGATCCAATTGGTCACTGTTCCACAATATGCAGATGTAACCATTGCGGGTGTGCTGAATGGAAAGCCCTGGGACCCCGTTGCAGGAACTGGTGGAGTGATCATAGTGGAAGCGAGCGGAAGCATTACCATCAATGGCAATATCAACGCCGATGGCCTGGGATTCAGAGGCGGACCCATGATAAATTACCCGACTCCTAATTATGATTGCGTATGGAATGAAGACATTACTGAATACTATACTTCCATGCCTCCTGTTCCCAGCACGCCTCCCATGTATCATATAGCAGGTTACAAAGGAGAGGGGATAGCCAATTATATTTTGAACAAGGAATATGGAAGGGGAAAACTGGCAAATGGAGGAGGTGGGGGTAACAATCACAATTCCGGCGGGGGCGGGGGTGCTAATTATGGAGCCGGAGGAAAAGGGGGACAACGTTCCAATGAATCTTTTTTTTCATGTCATGGGCTCAATCCCGGCTTGGGCGGATTAAGTCTTTCAACTCAGGGCTATACCATCGCCAACAATAGGATCTATTTTGGAGGAGGTGGTGGTAATGGACATGAAAACAATAATGTGGGCGAGCCCGGAGGAAATGGGGGCGGCATCATTATTTTGAAATCTGACCAGATCATCGGAGGAGCTGCACTCATCAGCGCGAACGGATCAGCGCCATACAATGCTGCCAATACTGATCCCTATTCAGCGGCCGGTGACGGAGGCGGCGGGGGAGGTGCTGGTGGAACCATCATATTAAATATGAATTCTTTTTCCGGAAGCCTTTCAGTTGAATCGAAAGGTGCAAAGGGGTCGGATGCGGGCTATGGTGTGGTGGATTGCATGGGCCCCGGAGGTGGAGGCGGAGCTGGCGTGGTTTGGCTTTCAACCGCATCCACGCCGGCTGGAATGACCATTAACGTACAGGGCGGAGCCAATGGTGTGGTCAGCGCCAATTGCACTACGGCTGCCTGCAGAAATAGCCCCAATGGCGCCACAGCAGGTAGCGCCGGCACCACGGCTTTCACTAACCTCATTCCAGACGGAACCGTATTTAATTGCGCAAGTGTTCTCAATTCAGGTGTATTGGACCAATTTGCTGTGGTGTTGAGAGGTGATAATGCCCTATTGAGCTGGACCTCCGAATCTCTTCCAGGCCTCCTGAAATTTGTTGTGGAAAAATCCTCAGACGGAAAAGATTTCAACTCTATTGGCGAGTTGCCGATCGAAAGCAAAAGCGAATATCAATTCACCGACATTCTTACAGACAATGATGCTGGGAATATTTTTTACCGGTTGAAATTATTCTTTGCAGACGGAAAATTCAGCTATTCTAAAATTGTGAAGTTGAACTTTCGGGCACCTTTTGAAATGAGCGTCTATCCCAATCCGGCCCGTACATTCATGAATATGCAGTTCTCATTGAATCGCGCAGCAAAACTGATGGTCCGTATTTATGACGCAAAGGGGATGATGGTGAGTAACAGGGAATACTATTTGGATAAAGGCCGCAATAAGATTTTGATTCCTGTTTCCAGGCTGAGTGCCGGCCTCTACTACCTGAAGATAGATAACAAAGACTGGCGTTTCTCTAAATCCTTCGTGAAGGCCGAATGATTATTTCATCAATACCTGCGCCGTTTCAGGAGATTGTTGCCTCAGAACTATTGATTTCCCCTTTGTAAGTCTTTCCAGGATTTCTCCATTATAATGCCTGATGGTGAGCAGTGTCAATCCTTTCTCTATCTCCACGTCGAAAATTTCCGAAGCCGCGGCAGCCAGTTTGCCGATCTTTTCAGATCTGTCGTCAAGGCATACCTGCAGGCTGATGGCGCCTGTCTGCATCAGGTTTGGCTTTAATTTTATTTCGGCAAAGAGTTGGTATAATCGCGCTACTGGTTTTTCTCCCACAAATGAAAAATCCTTTGAATGAAGATGAATGAGTACCTGGTCCTGCTTGAGCACGATGATGGGTGGCAGGCCCTTCAGGTGTCCGTTTCTGATGAGTGTTCCGGACAATGAAGGGTCGAGAAAGCATTTTACATGGAGGGGGATGGATTTATTCTGCAAGGGTTTAATGGTTTTTGGATGGATAACCTGGGCTCCATAGTAGGCCATTTCAATAACTTCTTCATAATTGAGGTCACTAATGGGTTGCGCATCCGGGAATTCCCTGGGGTCGGCATTCATTACGGCTTCTACGTCTTTCCAAAGGC
>CALFNL010000261.1 GCA_937902875.1 uncultured Bacteroidota bacterium
GATCCGTCACTGTCCATACAATCTTCCACAAGCTGAAGATCCCGCTGCTAAAGGTCTTTGGCATGGCCTTCCGGCTTTCGGTAAAGAAAAAGGTTTAATGTCCACCACGGAGTTGGCCTGGGAGTTTTCCATCAATCAAAAATCATCCTGAATCTTTAAGTGCAAGACCCAGGAAGCGATGAAAACTGGTAAGGGCCAACAGGTGGATCGCAATCAGGAGCTGGAGGATTTATTGATTGGAAGGCGGCGTGGCAAACGCAGGGGGCGCAAAGAAGATGAAGGTGATTGCGCCCGAAGGAGTGAAGGGTACCAAAAGGGGCCAGGCCTATGGTAAGGGGAACAAAAAATCCCCAAGGCCAGATCTTACACCCGGTATTGGCTGGCAGATTGAGCTGGAAAATGCAGGAGTTTCGGATTGAAAGGCAATGGCTCCCAGGTGGATGAATATAAAATCAGCCGGGAGCCATCCAGGCGCAGGTTTCAGGGCATATTCGTGCTGATGATGAATTTGAGGGGATGGCTGAGAGGCATACTTAATCACTTTTCCGAAAGATTTGTCAGGGGTTACCTGGATGAATTCTTTTTCCGGTTCGATGGCAGAAATTCACTAAGGTGCTTCTGGCACCGGCTCATAGAGCAGTTTATGGCGAATCCGCTCTAACTCTATAAGGCCCGCGCGGCCTAAATGGGTAATCCTGATATTTTAATACCCTGATTAAAGAAAATCCTGCTTTACTTTTGGCGGATAATTTCACCCATTCATGGCTTACAGAAACCTGCAGGAATTTATTGAGGCTTTGGAAAAATCAGACGAGCTGGTCAGAATCAGAAATTTTGTGGATCCCAAACTCGAAATGGCAGAGATCACAGACAGAATAAGCAAAAGCGGAAATGGCGGTAAAGCTCTCCTTTTTGAGAATACGGGATATGATTTCCCGGTCCTCATGAATGCCTATGGCAGCGAAAAAAGAATGTGCATGGCCCTGGGCGTTCAAAATCTCAATGATATCGCCTCAGATATTGAATCTCTTTTCAAAATGCTAACCAAACCCAAGGAAAACATTTTGGACAAACTCAATATGCTTCCTAAACTGCGACAGTTCGCTTCCTGGATGCCAAAAGTGAAACATTCTAAGGGTGAATGCCAGGAAATTGTGATGATGGATCCTGACCTTACAAAACTTCCTGTCATTACCTGCTGGCCCAAAGACGGAGGCCCCTTCCTAACGCTACCGGTCATTCATACCAAAGATCCGAATACCGGCATCAGGAATGTAGGTATGTACCGCATGCAGGTATTTGCACCAAAACTGACTGCCATGCATTGGCACAAACACAAGGTTTCCGCTAAACACTTCAACGAATATAAAAAGCTCAACAAACGAATGCCAGTTGCGGTAGCTCTGGGTGGCGATCCGGTCTATGCCTATTCTGCAACAGCACCCCTTCCCGAAAATGTTGATGAATACATGCTCGCGGGATTCCTTCGAAAGAAAAAAGTGGAATTGGTAAAATGCCTGACGCAGCCCGAACTTGAAATACCCTCTGATGCTGATTTTGTCATTGAAGGTTTTGTGGATCCAGGCGAAGAATTAATTTGGGAGGGCCCTTTCGGCGATCATACCGGGTATTACTCATTGCCAGACTGGTACCCTAAATTTCATGTTACCTGTATCACGCATAAAAAAAATCCGGTTTATCCCGCAACGATTGTCGGAATTCCGCCTCAGGAAGATGCATGGCTCGGGAAGGCTACTGAAAGGATATTCCTGGCGCCTATCAAAATGACAATGGTGCCTGAAATTGTAGATATGGAAATGCCCGTTGAAGGAGTTTTCCATAACCTGGTGATCGTGAAGATCAAAAAAGAATATGCCGGGCAGGGCCAAAAAGTAATGTATGCCATGTGGGGAGCAGGACAAATGATGTTCAATAAGATTCTCGTACTTGCGGATGAATCGGCCGATATAAAAAATTATGAGGCACTAGCCAGGCAAATATTCAATAATCTGAATGTGGCATCTGATATTTCGTTTAATCACGGGCCCATGGATGTTTTGGATCATAGCTGCAGCAAATTGGGATTCGGCGGTAAGATGTGCATTGACGGAACAAAAAAATTCCAGGAGGAAATTGATGAGAGGTTTTTACCGGGAATTCAGAAATCAAATCCCGCAATTGGAGAAAAAATAATGAAGAATTTTCCTGAAGTCAAAGCCGTGAATATCTCTTTGCTGCAAAGCAATATTCCCTGC
>CALFNL010000262.1 GCA_937902875.1 uncultured Bacteroidota bacterium
GTGAAGTCTATCAGATTTTCATTCACGAATCAGGCCAGGAAAATTCCGGTTCCTGTGGACAGGAACCAGGGCGGAGATGGAGACAGGAACCTGGGCGGGTGCACACGCCGTGACTAATGCCCACCTTCCTCCCATTCAATTTCTCCAATCAAAAAAACGCTCCCACATACCAGGATTAGATCCTCTTTACCAGCATTTGCAAATGCCGAGCGAAGCGCATCATTCACATCCGGAAAATGATTTCCATGCAGACCCAACGCGCTTCCAGCTTTCGCCAGTTGATCTTCCGGGAGCGCCCTGGGAATCTGGGCCCGGGTGAAATAGTAGCGGGCTGCTTTGGGTAATAGCTCCAATATTTTTTCCACCTCCTTATCCTTTACCATCCCAATTACGATATGAAGCTCTTTATGATCCGTGATTTCCAATTGCTCAGTGACCTGCTTCATGCCATCCACATTATGCGCCACATCAAACACGAGCAGCGGATGATGATGAACGATTTGCCATCGCCCATGCAAGCCCGTCAATTTCTTTACTTGCCGGAGCGCGGTCTTCACTGTTTTTTCGGGCAGGTGCCATCCCATTTCACGTAGTTGATAAACTGTTTCGAGTACTGTGACCAGGTTCCGGGTCTGGTAAATCCCGGGCAGATCCAGATGGTAAACCTGCTTTTCATTGGATAGAGAATTGACCACTTCCACAACCAATTCGTCTTTTTCCATCCCGCTTTCGTCCACATACCTGGTCTGATCGGCGAAATGAATTGGCGATTTTTTTTCGGTTGCCACTTCTTGAAAAACGGATTTGGTCACAGGCAGGGTTTCTCCAATTACCACGGGCACGCCCTGCTTGATGATGCCGGCCTTTTCAAATGCAATCTTTTCAAGGGTATCTCCCAGCATATTCATGTGATCCCATCCAATATTGGTAATTACAGACAATTCGGGGAGGATGATATTAGTGCTGTCCAGTCTTCCTCCCAGGCCCACTTCAATCACGGCGATTTCTACTTGCTCTTTTGCAAAATAATCAAAGGCCATGGCCACGGTGATCTCGAAGAATGAGGGATCCAGGGTTTGTATCAATGGCTGCACTGCCGATGTAAATTCAACCACAAAGTCCTTTTCGATCATGGCTCCGTTTACCCGGATTCGCTCCCGAAAATCTTTCAGGTGTGGAGAAGTGTACAATCCCGTTTTATAACCGGCGGTTTGAAGAATCGCCGCGAGCATATGGCTGGTGGATCCCTTACCATTGGTACCGGCAATATGTATCGATTTGAATTTGCGATCGGGATCTCCCAGGTATTCGCTGAGTATCCTGATATTCGTGAGGTCTTTTTTATAAGCCGCCGCGCCAATGCGGCTGAACATTGGCAATTTATTTACCAGGTATTCTATTGTTTCAGAATAATTCATACAGGAACTCAGGGCTGGCAAAATTAAGCGAAAAAATTCTTGGGAAATTGGAACTCAATTTAAGACAGTGGAGCAGATGCCGTAAAATAACAGATGGATAAGAGATGAGATCCCGGATTGGGCGGGTAATGGAAATTTGAAATGATCGTTAACGGGAAACTAGTTGGTAACCCTGAAATTAAAAATGATAGTACCTCTTTGTTCTTCGCCGGCTGCGAATTTCAATTGTCTCGCCTTACGAATGGCGATATCCTTCATATTGCCGTCTGATGTTGTGGAACCTTTTGGCTGGTAGCTTGCGTCTGTAACGGCTCCTGTGGCATTTACGGTAACGTCAATGGCTACTTTTGCATTATCATTAAAATCATCCTGGAAGGAAGGCTGGCGAATGATTTTTCGTCCCCTTAAATTTCCAATGATTGAATATCCACTACCATTGCCCCCGGATCCGTCATAATTCTTTGAATTGGGGTCGCCATTTATCTTGCCACGGTCACCACTACCTGTGGTATTGCCTTCACTCTTGCTGTTATTCCAACTGTCGGCATTATTTCCTCCGGGTCCGGCGCCATCACCACCCTTGTAAACATATTTGGGCTTCGGCACTACGGGTTTTGGATTTTCCACAATCTGTGGTGCCGGTTTCCTAGATTTCACAATGCTTGTATTTTCTTTGGTGGGAATATTATGACTTTCGGGATTGGAAACCTTTGGTTTGGGTACACTCACTTTGGGCGCGTCTGCGTCATTGTCGTCCGTTTCAACTGCCTTGGCGTCTTCGGCAATGGTGTTGGAGGCTTTGGGAGGAGTATTCACCTGTTCCCTGGCATCGGCGGGGGCACCCGGAATCAGCGGCTGCACTGTGCCCGATCCATCATCACTATTACCCAGATTCACTTCCATTCCTTCTTCCACAAGCGGAATAACAGGGGTGGGGATGGACCATGAAACCAAAAATAAGAATGCCAGTAAGGCGCCCACGATCACTCCCGTAATAGTGCCGGCCTGAAGATTCTTCTTGTTTTCAAAATCGGTTGACATGGGCTTCGTTTTGCAGTTATGCAAATTTATTATTATTGATGTTATAATCTTGTGAATCCTTCCATTTTCTCCGAATTAGCCTGCAATCAGTCCCTGGCTTATAACGTTATTCAATCGAGGGAATTGTAAGCCTGATCCTGGATCAGCCAACACGATGGTAAAGGAATCCAGGCGCCCATTTCATGGCCCATGCAATCATGCGCCATCGCTTCGTAACAAATACACGGAATCTCTTAGCCTCAATGGCCCTGTAAATTTGCCTTCCGGCTTTTTCTACGGATGCAACCCAAAAACGTTTATTCCCCTGACTCATATTAGTATTCACAAATCCTGGCTGAATATCGGTTATGACAATACCCCACTTCATTTTTCTGGCTTTCATATGGAGGCCTTCCAGATACACCGATTGAAATGCCTTGCTGGCGCTATATGCAGGTGCCCAACTATTACCCCTCCAGGATGCTATTGATGAAATATTCACGATTTGCCCATTGCCGCCATGCTCTACAAAATAATTAAAGGCCCAATTGATCATTTCCGCGAAGCCGTTAATATTCGTGTCAATGGTTTTCCTGTCGGCTTCCCTGTCAAGATTTTCGCTCACAATTCCAATCCCTGCGCAAACGATGAACAGGTCGAGGCCGCCGATTTTGCCCAAAATGGATTCGAGATGCCCGATATTGCTGTTGCCAGTAACATCAAAACATTCGGTGACGATTCTGTTGGGAAATTCCATGCGGAGGCTATATAGCAGGTCCTGTCTTCTGCCGGTTGCAGCCACTATCGAACCTCTGGAGGCATATATCCTGGCCAGTTCCCTGCCCATGCCGGAGGTAGCGCCGATAATGACCACTTTTTGCGATTTCATGAAAAGCAAGATAACAATTTAGAATTGAGAATCTCCATACGGGAGTGGTTTTAGAACTTGCACAAGATGATTTTTTCAACCACGTCAAAAATTATTCAAAAATTGATATTGTTGTTTAAACAGGAATTACTAATTTCAATATTCAAAAATAATTGCTATGTTTAAATTTCATCAAAGGAAAATTATAGTAAGCGCGGCCCTTTGCGCGATCGTAATTCTTGCGGTGTCTGCCGGTAATCCCGAGGATTCGAAGCCAAAACGCAACCTGAAAGTTTTACCAAAGAATATCAGCCACGATGAACTGAGTAAGGTAATGGATGGATTCAAGGCTGCCTTAGGAGTGAGATGCGATTTTTGCCACGCCAAATCCAAAACAGAAGAGAATAAATTGGATTTTGCCAGTGATGAAAAGCCAGAGAAGAATACGGCCCGCAAGATGCTTCGCATGACAGCCAAGATCAATAAAAAATATTTCAATTTTAATAATGAAGAAAATGGCGGCGAGGTAGTGGCAGTTAGCTGTGTCACCCGCCATCGGGGAAATCCTCATCCCGAATT
>CALFNL010000263.1 GCA_937902875.1 uncultured Bacteroidota bacterium
CACCGCATTGATGTTTTCCTGGCCCAGGG
Organism: uncultured Bacteroidota bacterium; assembly: GCA_937902875.1. Classification (GTDB taxonomy): domain Bacteria; phylum Bacteroidota; class Bacteroidia; order Chitinophagales; family Chitinophagaceae; genus PSRI01. The sequence continues at coordinate 30 of CALFNL010000263.1, forward strand.
TCTGCAAAGCCTCGAATGCCTTTGACTGGTCCTGTGATATTTCCATTTGGCTGCTTCCACCATAGATTCGAGGAAACATCATGACCAGGGGCTCTGTCTTAAACGCGCTGTAGGCAAATGCATAGTCTTTGTCGAGACCGGTCTTGGAATGTATTTCGGATGAATTAGCCACGAGAACAGAAGTTCCTCCTCTTATGGTTTCTTTCTGATATTCATAGGTTGAGAGCAGGTTTACAGCATTGGTGAGCAGCCCCACAGTGGCAGCGATCAGTGTCAATCCGAGAGATATAAACATGTGCTTATATTCTTTAGTCCTGATCCAGCGAATGATATACGCGATGGTCATGATAGCTGCCACTAAAAAGAAATAATAGTCAACCTGGGGATGATTCATGGCCACCATAACCGAAGCAATCACGGCCGTCAGGGCCACCCCTATCCAATATTTACGTTCATAGATCAATATAATGGAACCCAGTAACGCCGGCATATAAGCGATAGACCACATTTTGGTGTTATGCCCAACTGCGATGATAACAGGGTCATAAGTAGCGTAGGCAAAGCTCAGGGCGCCGATTATGCCTACATAGGGATTTACCCTGAGCACTATGCAAAGGAAATAGAAACAGATACATGCCAGGAAAAAAAACTGGATAGGAATTGGAAGCCCCAGGGTAAGGATCGTGTGTGCAATTCCAGGCACAATATTGTTGCCTTCGAATCCGATCTGAAAAGTAGGCATACCGCTGAACAGGCTGTTTGTCCACAAAGGATAGCGCCCGTGGGTATTCTTATATTCAACAGACTGCTGTATGGATCCCTTCCAATTGGTGATATCATGCTGCTGCACCACTTTCCCCTCCAGTACAGGCTTACAATAAATAACTGCCACAACCAGGAATACCACAACCGCTATCAGGTGAGGAACAACTGACTTGAAATTGAAATTTTTCATCTGGCTACTGAAGTTTAGGGAGCAAATTAATGCTATTTTTAGTCTTCATTTGGATTTTTACCCTTTCATTTTTCATCATCACCCAGGTCTATGCGTTGGCTTTATTTCATGTCCAGACTGGCATTTGTGTCAAATATTGCTTTCATCCTATGCCTGGTTCTCAGGTATCGAACTTTTATGGAAGAAAAGGATCTTGTGGCTACATTGCTGATACTGGGATGGTTGATGCCCCTGGGCCTTAATGCAATCGTGAATACCACTCATTCGATCCTCTTTGTGGCAGGAAAAAGGGAATTATCACCTGTGCCACAATGGTTGATCACTACCAATGCATTGTTTTTTATTGTTCAAGCATACCTTTTCTTCATCGCATGATCCATCATATCTTAAGAGACAAGCCTGCCAAATTATTTATAATATTCACGGCTTTTTTTGTAGCTAACGCACTGATAGCCGAATGTATTGGTGGAAAAATATTCTCCCTGGAAAAAGTATTCGGTCTGCAGCCAGCCAGTTTTACTCTATTCGGGCAAAAGGATTTGGCATTTAACCTTACCTGTGGCGTATTGCTCTGGCCCCTTGAATTTGTAATGACCGATATCGTGAATGAATTTTATGGGCCCAGGGCAGTGAGAAGAATATCCTATACTGCCGTTGCGCTGATTTCCTATGCATTTCTCATGTTCTACCTGGCCATTCATATTCCTTCGGCTGATTTCTGGATCGGCAGTAAGGCTGATAGTGGCATCCCCAACATGCAGGTAGCATTCAACGGAATATTCGGCCAGGGAATGTGGATCATTGCCGGCAGCCTTACGGCATTCCTCGTGAGCCAGATCGTGGACGTAACGGTATTTCACAAGATCAAAAAAGTCACTGGAGAAAAATGGGTCTGGCTCAGGGCAACCGGATCCACCGTCATTTCGCAGCTCATAGATAGTTTTATCGTTTTGTTCATAGCATTTAAGCTGGGCAATAACTGGAGCTGGCAGCTCGTGCTGGCCATATGCCTGGTAAATTATGTTTATAAATTTACCATGGCAATCATACTCACGCCACTCATTTACCTGATTGAAAAGAGAATTGAGAAATATGTGGGACACGAAACGGCCATGAAGATGAAGAGAGCCGCAATGGGCAGAGAAGAAAATTAGGGGAAATTCATTTTCCTCACCAGGCCGGCGACTACCATGTCAATGGGCAGAGTCAATTTTTCTTCAGAAAAATCCTCCCAATTTATGAACCGAAAGGTTTCGATTTCTCCTTTTTCCTCATAGGCAAGAAGCTGCTGCTCATCAAATTCAGAGGGACCGTCCCTCAATGGGACGGTAAT
>CALFNL010000264.1 GCA_937902875.1 uncultured Bacteroidota bacterium
AAATCAATCAGGAATCAAATCGAAGAGTTATGCAAAACCCGGCGCTCCCAGAGGGTATCATAATAATATCAACGAGGCTTTCAACACCGAAGAATACGATGGAATCGTGGAGAACAGGTTCCTGAAAGTAACAGATAATCCCCTTTCAACTTTTTCTATCGATGTGGATGCAGCATCCTACAGTAATGTTAGGAGATTCCTGAATGATGGTGCTTTGCCCCCCGCGGGTGCGGTGAGAATTGAGGAGATGATCAATTATTTTCATTACGATTATCCCCAACCGAGAGGGGAGGATCCATTTTCAATCAATACTGAAATTGCCGACTGTCCCTGGAGTCAGGACAACCGGCTGGTGCTGATCGGACTGCAGGGCAGGAGGATCCCTACGGAAAATTTGCCTCCATCGAATATTGTTTTTTTGATTGACGTTTCAGGTTCCATGAATGAACCCAATAAATTGCCCCTGGTGCAGCAATCCATGAAAATGCTGACGGAGCAGTTGCGCGAACAGGATCGGGTAGCCATTGTGGTATATGCCGGTAATGCCGGCCTGGTGCTTCCAGCTACCAGCGGTGCCAATAAGCAGGCCATTAGCAATGCCATCGACAGGCTTGAAGCAGGCGGCTCCACTGCCGGGGGAGCCGGTATTAAACTGGCCTATGAGATCGCCAAAAATAACTATCTCCCTAAAGGGAATAATAGAGTTATCCTTTGCACAGATGGAGATTTTAATGTGGGCGCCAGTAGCGATGACGAAATGGAAAGACTCATTGAGCAGGAGCGAAAAAGCGGAGTATTCCTGACCGTGCTGGGATATGGAATGGGGAATTATAAAGACAGCAAAATGCAAAAGTTGGCAGATAAGGGAAATGGGAACCACGCCTATATCGACAATTTGAATGAAGCGAAAAAGGTTTTGGTGAGCGAATTCGGAGGCACCCTTTTTACCATTGCCAAAGATGTGAAATTACAGATTGAATTCAACCCCAAAAAAGTTCAGGCCTACAGGCTCATAGGTTACGAGAACCGCTTGTTGAATAAAGAAGATTTCAACAACGATCAAAAGGATGCGGGTGAATTAGGAAGTGGGCATACCGTTACGGCCCTCTATGAAGTGATTCCCGCGGGGGTAAAAGGCAGATTTATTGAAACAGTGGATCCGTTGAAATATCAGCCCATGAGGGAAAACAATGAAGGGACTGCCAGCCCGGAATTGATGACCGTCAAATTCAGGTACAAGAAACCTGACGGAAATACGAGTAAGTTGATCGAGCATCCTGTTCAGGACAATCCCTGCAATATCAGCAGGAGTTCCGAAAATTTACGATTTGCCTCAGCAGTGGCAGAGTTCGGGATGTTATTGCGTCAATCGGAATTCAAACAAAACTCCAGTTTTTCCAGCGTGATCAGCCTGGCCCGGGAATCATTGGGTAGAGATACTGAAGGCTATCGCAGAGAATTCCTGCAACTGGTGCAGAAGGCCGGCAGGCTGGCAAAAACAGGAATAGAAAACCCTGATAATGATGAAGAATTCTTAGGGAGAAAATAAGGATTGGATCACTAAGTCAAATAGGTGATATGAACCAGGGTTCTCACCTATTTGACTCTTGCGTTGTGGTCTTTCAGGTAATGTTCCAGAAGTTCATCGCCTCCAAAATCTCTCTTCAAATCCCTGACCACGGAATGTACGTGGTTTGCATTATTCTGTGAGTTGTCGTATTCTATAATAATAGTTGGGCCCGTGATGCGATAATAGTGAGGGGCGCCAATACGTGCATTATGAGCGCCGGCCCATGCAAATCTGAGCTTGTCTAATCCGGCATCCTTCAATTCCTGCAACATATCGTCGGCGAATAATTTGGTATAACGGTGAATATATACCAGCACCAAATCCATCAGGAGCGATTTTTGTTTTGAATTGAGATCATTATAGCTGATCCCTGCCGGATTTTCGATCATGGCCCTTCGGCTTACATAAGTGATGATGTCATTGGGAGCAGTTGTATCAATCATCGTTTTCTTCAATTGATCCAACGTAAGTGAATGAAGCAACAAAAATGCCTCATCTGACTCTTCTTTAAGCACCTGTTTCCCTTTTTCAGGTCCCGATAAAACTATTGCCGGGTTGGATCCCAGAAATCCCGGTGTGCCCGAAATGACCCTGTTATTTTCGGAAGTAAAATTGAAAGATACATGATGGCCTTCCACTCGCCAGCCCCATACTTCATTGGAAGAAGGTTTGCCGAATAGCGTGAAAAAATATTTTCCCGGATCACGAAAATGATCCTCCGGTGGATGATGTTCCAATACTTTGAGTACATTCTCCAATTGGGTAATGGCAATGGCTTTTTCATATGCATCTTTGCTGAGCCCGGTCTTCAATAAATCTAATGCGGCTTCCTTTTGCGCCGGAGTCAGTTCATTCAACGGAATCCCTCTTCGATGGTCCAGCGGCACATAATGCCAGTCATATCTTTCCGAGTCGCTGAAGGAATAAAATATCTTGTCTTTGCGGGCCTGATCCAGCGTCGCGATAAATCTGTTCGCCGCCTTGAGCATCTGCTCAGCAGGCGCAGTTTTAGGAAAATTTTGAATATTGGTTTGAGCAGTGCAGGCAATCGAAATCAAAATGCTCATCAAACCATAAATGTATTTCATACCCGAATTTTGAATACTGAAGGAATTGTCAATTCTTATAAATATAGCAATTATCGGGGTGCCGGAAGATTTAGTCTTGTTCTGTATCGGGAAAAATATAAAAATTTTCAGGAGTGGAAATCTTCCGGGATCTGGCTAAGCAAGGTCCATTTAGGCAAACTATCTCTTCCTCTTTATGCGCACGGTGGAATTTTGTGTAAAACTGCTCGACATGAATAACTCATACCTGTTCAGGCCGTCAGTAATTACCATTAAAGCCGTATTGGGGGGGATGCGTCCGAGGTTTTCGGCGAACATGGTAATTTCATCATAAGCTCTGCTGCTGTCGATGGCCACGTACAAATTAATCCCTCTTTCGCTCAGGCCCTGGTGAATGGCAACGGGGGCCTTATTATAAAAGACGGAAATACTGTCTCCATCAACGATGCCGTTGTCATATAGCGTTATCCTGATTGAATCGGATTGTACCAAAACCTCTTTGCTCAACACTTCTTTTCTCCTGGCAAAATCGGCAATAATTTTCTTCACATCATTTGGAACTGCTGCAACAGTATCCTCTTTCTTCAGTTCCACGCTTGCGGGTGCAATGGATGCGATGCTGTTGGGTAATGAAGCCACACTATCTGAAAGAGCCTTCGCGGTGGCGGTATCTGTTTGATCTTTGGGCGGTTCCGGTTTGGGTATGGCGCTCACTACGAAATCTTCCGCGGAAGGCCTCCATATTTTCCTGATGGCTGTGAATTTGTCAATGAGGCTGTCGGCGTCCAGCGACTGGTCGCCATACACAAAATCAAATGCTATATCAGGACAGGTATATTTATATTTTTCCTGCGAAGTGAACACCCCTTTCAGGTTGGAGCTAACCCTGGAAATAGTGAGGATTGCCTTCAAGTCCATGGGACATTCCACGCCTCCGGATGCACTGGCCCTGAAATAAGTGATCGGCACATTCCGGATATTGATCTCCCTGGAATCGACGTCATAAGTTCCATGCACATAAAAGGTCTGAAAGCTATTCTTGAAATAATAACTGAGCACACCATGAATTTCGTTCCTTGACTTTTGCTTCAGGTTCAATTCAACCAGGTAATTATTATGGGAGCCGCCCAAAAGCACATCGGCATTGCCAAACCAATTACCCTTCACATTTTGAGCGTGGGAATTCGTAACACATAACAAAAAACCTATGCTGATTATTAATCTCATTTAGCTGCAGTTGCCATTATATCGAAAAATCCGTGCCAGTAGCACGATATTAAACGCCTAATACCTTAAAACTATTGCAAATAAAGAGTTTCTGCAGGAAGCGCTATAACTAAGATGTTCACAGTTGTTGGAAAAAGGTTCCCAGTGCACATCAAATACCATATTTTCGTTTGATGTCCCGCTCAATCTCACGTTCCTTGATGGTTTCTCTTTTGTCGTGAACCTTTTTGCCTTTACCCAGACCGATTTCCAATTTTGCAAGGCCCTTTTCATTGAAGAAGATGCGCAATGGGACTATACTATAGCCTTTTTCTTTGATTTTGGATTCCAGTTTTTTCAGTTCTCTCTTGCTCAGCAGGAGCTTTCTCTCCCTAGCCGGGTCATGATTATTTAGATTACCATGGCTGTATTGGGCAATATACAGACTCTTGATCCAGAGTTCTCCCTTATTGAAATAGCAATAGCCGTCATTAAAACTGGCCTTTCCTTCGCGCAGGGATTTTACTTCGGTGCCAGTCAATACCAAACCGGCATTGTACTTGTCTTCGATATGATATTCAAAATAAGCGGAACGGTTATTTATTACCATGGCTATTGGGGATCAGTGGCATCAAAATGAATTTTTTTAAGTACCAGTCGCATGAGGACAATCTAAATTCAGACGGAAATGCGGAATCAGGGAGTCCGCGAGACTGGCCAAACAAACTAACAGGATGCGCCTAATTTTTGAACAGGACCAACAGTTTTGCTAATCTGTCTTTAAGGCCTTTTCTATCCACGATGATAGCTAAAAATCCATGCTCCATCACAAATTCAGAACTCTGAAATCCCAGGGGCAATTCTTTTTTGATTGTTTCCTTAATCACGCGGGGGCCGGCAAATCCAATCCTGGCGCTGGGTTCCGCAAGGTTCACATCGCCCAGCATGGCAAATGATGCGGTGGTTCCGCCATAGGTGGGATCGGTGCAAAGGGATATATATGGGATCCTGGCGTCCGCCAATTGAGCGAGCTTGCCTGAGGTCTTAGCCAATTGCATCAACGAAAATGCGCTCTCCATCATGCGGGCCCCACCGCTCTTGCTTATGATCATGAGCGGGAAATTGTGCTCCAGACAAAAATCGGCAGCCCTCGCGATCTTTTCACCCATCACACTGCCCAAAGAGCCTCCAATGAAATTAAAGTCCATACATGCCACTACCAAATCGTTCCCACTAAGTTTTCCCACACCAACAGAAATTGAATCATGAAGTCCGGTCTTTGCATAAGCTTCTTTGAGACGCTTGCTATAAGGCCTCAGGTCGCTGAATCCCAGGAAATCTATGGAACGAACGTTCGCGAACATTTCCTCATAGCGGTTCTCATCAAAAAGAATTTCAAAGTATTCCTGACTTCCTATGCGATGATGATAATTGCATTTGGGGCATACGAATAAGTGTTCCCGAAGTTCCAGTACCGTGCATGTGTATTTGCAATTGGGGCATTTAGTCCATAGACCATCCGGAGCCTCTTTTTTTTCGGCCGTAGAAGTGAGAATCCCTTTCTTGATTCTCTTAAACCATCTGCTCCTTGTCTCTTCACTTTGCCCTTCCTCACCGGCAAGGTTCGCATCAAAATCCTCTTCGTGCTGCATGGTATTGGACATTATTGAATGGCATCAAATTTAACCAATAAAAGCAAACCCAGGCCTCTTTTCACAATTTATTGTGACCCTTAGAGTTGAGTATAGATTTAATATGTAATAACAGAGGCTGATTCGAATGCTAGGCGATGGTTATGGTCTTATCAAGATAAACATCCTGAGTGGCCTGCAGCAATTCTACGCCTTCCTTAAAAGGCCGCTGAAAGGCTTTCCTTCCCAATATGAGTCCCATACCGCCTGCTCTTTTGTTAATGACCGCCGTTTGAACCGATTCAACCAGGTCGCTGCTTCCTTTGCTCTCGCCTCCGCTATTGATGAGCCCCACTTTTCCACTATAGCAATTCAATACCTGGTAGCGGCAAAGATCAATAGGGTGGTCTGAAGTCAACTTTTCATATACCAATGGTGAAGTCTTGCCGTGTTTTGTGGCCAGGTAGCCACCATTATTGGTTGGGAGTTTTTGTTTGATGATATCCGCCTGTATGGTTACACCAAGATGGTTGGCCTGGCCCGTAAAGTCGGCAGAAGTGTGATAATCTACTCCATCTACCTTGAAGCCATTATTCCTGGTATAACACCATAATATAGTAAGCATACCCAGTTCGTGCGCCAGTTCAAAGGCTTCTGCAATTTCCTTCAGTTGCCGGGTACTCTCTGCCGATCCCCAGTAAACTGTTGCCCCGATGCCGACCGCACCCATATTCCAGGCGCTGCGCACCGTTCCGAATAAGGTTTGATCATATCGGTTCGGCAGGCTCAGGAATTCATTATGATTGATTTTAACAATAAAAGGAATCTTATGTGCATATTTCCGGCTCATGATACCCAGTACACCAAATGTAGATGCAACGCCATTGGAGCCACTTTCCAGGGCAAGTTTTATAATATTCTCCGGATCGAAATAAATAGGATTTGGCGAAAATGCAGACCCGGCACTATGCTCTATGCCCTGATCAACCGGGAAAATTGAACAGTACCCGGTACCGCCAAGCCGACCATGATTGAGCAGTGTTTGAAGATTTCTTAAAACCTGGTTATTGCGATTGCTATTGATCCAGATTTCATCTACATGGTTGGGTGATGGAAGCGTTATGGTTGATTTATCGATGGTCTTGCAGGTATGTTTCAATAGGTAGTCGGCCTTGTCGCCCAAAAGATCGAGAATTTTTTTTGATGCCATTTGTTGCTGGTTTTAGTAATGAGAAGCGGCCGGAAAAATTCCGAAACCATCTTACTCAGCGGCGCAAATATAAACACAGAAATTATAATAGCAATTTTCGATTCGCGTTTCCTTTCGTGGGCCTCACAAACCGGGAGGAAATTATGATCCATTACCGCCATTCCAATAAAACATTCTTCCTTCCTCCGATGCGAATTCAATGTGGCTGGCACGATGTCATGCATTTGAAATCCGGCATTTCAATTCGGCAAAATATTTTCCTGAAATAATCAGGTTTGGAAGGAGTGGCCTAAAATAAAGAACCTCCACCGAAATACGATGGAGGCAATCTTTTTTTGACGAGCCTACTAAGATTAGATGGGCTTCTAAGGATAGGACTTTAAGGATTCACTACAAAAAGTGACCTTTCATCAACTTGGTTTTCCACAGTTCGGGGACATTGGATCTTTGTCGGCGTTTTTCGAGGTGCAATTACATAGGAATATTGGCATTCGGTTTTCCTGGTCTGGATATTGGATTTCGCTAGAATAAGGTTCTTGAAATTGGATTTAGGTATTCTGGTCTTTCTATTGGATATTGTTCTGGTTTTTCAAAGAAGAAAGTTGACTGATACTGGATTTTAAACTACCCTTTCAAAGGATTTGGACTTCTAGTTATTTCTTGGACGGTTTTTGGGACATTGGATGGCTGAGGTGTAGAATTCTCCTCATCAATCAACTTCTGGAACAAAGATAACCCCACTTAAAGCCTTGGGCAAGAGCAGTTTTGCTCTTTTTTGATTTCAGGTATTTTACTGCCAAATGAGTAAAATTCCAATATAAATGTATCGTGCAATTCCCATTTTCGGTTTAGTAGATTTACTATATGGCGGGCTTGCAGTTAGCCGATTATTGCAGGAATAATCGCTATGATTCAATGCTGTACTGCATTTTGCTTAACTGGTAAAGATACGCGCCTGCCTGAACTCATTTGGAAAGGGAATGAATGATATCATATTTTGTTACGATATGATAGTTGCCGGTTTCATCCTTGCCGAGCACCGCGCCATTCTCTTTATTGATCAAACTACTCAGTCTTTCAATGGGCGTATCAAATGAAACAATAGGATAGGGGGGTTCAAGAACAGTTTGAACTGTTTGATTCCTGATTTCAGGATTGCCAAATATTTTATTGAAGAGACCGCTTTCGGAAATGGATCCCACAAGGCCTTCGCCATTTTTCACTGGAAGGTTTTCGATATCATATTTCTTCATCAGGTCAAAGGCCGCTGCTACAGTTTGGCCCGGATCCACGGTTATCAGCCTCTTGGTTCCCATTCCATTGATGATGTCCCTGAAAGTCTTCACATCCATGAAGCCTCTTTCCATCATCCACTGATCGTTGTAAATTTTCGCTACATACCTGCTTCCATGATCGTGGAAAATGCAAACTACCAGGTCGGAAGGCTTGAGGCGTGACTTCAGTTGCATAAGACCCTGAAGACAGCTTCCCGCGCTGTATCCGCAAAACAAGCCCTCTTCCTTGGCAATCCGTCGCGCCATGATGGCTCCTTCCTTATCGGTGACCTGCTCAAAATGATCAATCACCTTCATATCATAATTCTTCGGAACAAAATCTTCTCCGAATCCTTCCGATACATAGGGGTGCACTTCACTCATATCAATTTCCCCGGTGCGAAAATATTTTGTGAGCAAGGAGCCATATACATCAATAGCCCAAATCTGTATCTGGGGATTTTTTTCCTTTAAATACATGGCCGTGCCAGTAACCGTGCCACCGGTTCCCGCGGTGCAAACCAGGTGGGTAATCTTTCCATCGGTCTGCTCCCATATTTCAGGCCCGGTTGTTTCATAATGCGCCATCCTGTTCGCCGGATTATCATACTGATTCATCAAACAGGAATTTGGTATCTCATTCGCCAGTCGTCTCGCCACGGAATAATAACTTGCAGGATCATCGGGCTCAACATTGGTTGGGCATACAATCACCTCCGCACCAACCGCTTTCAGAATATCAATTTTCTCCTTTGATTGTTTGTCTGTTGTTGTGAAAATACATTTGTACCCCCTCACACATGCTACGAGCGCGAGCCCCATTCCAGTATTTCCCGATGTGCATTCAATAATGGTACCTCCCGGTTTTAGTTTCCCTTCCTGCTCCGCCACATCAACCATTTTCAGGGCCATCCGGTCCTTGATGGAATTACCAGGGTTGAAATAATCCACTTTGGCTGCCACCAGGCAGGGCAGATCCCTTGTAATTTTATTGAGCCTGATCAGGGGTGTATGTCCAATGGTCTCCAGAATGTTTTTCTTAATATCCATAACGGGTTGTTATACTGTTGCAAAGGTAAGATATAGTATAGAGACCCTGCCGGGTTTTGCAACATGGAAATTTCACAAGAAAAACTAAAGTATTTTTCAGGGGATTCGATGCAGTATTCAGGCGCCACTGCCAAGATCCTTCATTGCAGATATTACCCACATAGATTTTTTCAGGTAAATAAACACCATAGTGTATCGATGAACCCGGCACTCAGGATTTCTGACTGCGTAACTGGCGTTTTCTACGACCAAGATAACGATCCAGCAAAAACAATCCCAGAATTACATTGAGGAACATGACGACCTGCAAAACGGATGTATTGATATATTTTGAGAGATTCCAATTGGAAAATTCAGGAATGTGCACATTGGAGCCGCCACCCCAATTGGCGGTGGCAAAGAAATAAATGAGCATACCCGTGATCAGAACAAGAAAAAAGGCCGCAATGCCGAAAATGATCTTATTGTTTAGATATTTATTAGTTGCCTTTAAAATATTATACCTGGCAATTTCCTCCATTACTTTTTTAGTGAAACGCATGGATGGAACTTCGGGTTCCTGGGCTTGCAGCAATTCCCGAATTTGCAGGAGATTAAAATATCTCGAACGCCACCTGGAATCAGTCTGGATTAGTTCCTCGATGGCAGGCTTTTCGGAATCAGGGCTGATGCCATCTATATAATCCCACAGTTTGCTATCCATATTTGCAGGGGCATTCATATCATTTCATTTATTTCATTTGACCAATGGATTTCCAGTTTTTCTTTCAATCGCTGCCTGGCACGGTGCAATCTCACTTTGGCGGTATTGGGATCAATTCGCAGGATCATGGCTATCTCATCCAAATTTTGCTCGGCGTTGTAAAACAAAGTAAGTATAGATGTATCTGACGGCGATAATAATTTCATGGCTTCCTTTATCGTGTTCTGCCTGAATTGCTGTTCCAGTCTTTGTTCACCCGCTTGCCATTCCAGCTGCTCCATCCCCGGCCTCGATTTATCATCATCCAATGAATCAATGGGCAACCTCTTTTTTCTGAGATAACTGAAGCAGGTATTTTGGGTGATGGTATAAAGCCATGTGCTGAACCTCGCGGTTTCTCCTTTAAAATCAGAAAGGAACCTATAAGCTTTCACAAATACATCCTGTGCAAGTTCTTCCGCATCTTCTCTCCGGGGAACATATTTCAGCACCAGTGTAAATACATAATTCTGGTAACGGGTTACCAGTTCCGCATAGGCATTCTGTTCACCTTGAATTACCCTGCGGATGATTTCATTATCGGCGATTCCGTCATCCATCTCACGACCTGATACTAGCGGTCGGCCGATAAGGTTACATATTTAATAAGAAAAATCACATGATTTCTCCCGAAGTTTTTCCGAAAACCTGTAACCCTGGCTTCGCAGGTGGAGTATCAAGGGGGCATATCAGTTAATCTTAACCAATAAAACATTCATACAATGATGGGCTCGGAAGTTTTAATACCAATCTTGGTTCCCCTGGGGGGATGCGCCTTGGTCTTTGGCATTGTCTATCTTAAGACCAGGGAAAACCTGGCAATGATTGAAAAAGGGTTGAATCCTAAGGAATTCGCCAACAGGCCGGCGCCTTACAGAAACCTGAAAGCCGGTTTACTCCTTCTCGGGGCAGGTCTCGGTCTCCTGCTGGCTTATCTCATCGATTTCGCATCTCCTCTCATTGATGGAGAGGAAAACCCTGCTATTTATTTCGCATTGATTGCCATTTTTGGCGGTCTGGGTTTGATAGTATCCTATAAGATTGAAAAGAAGGAATTGCTGGACAAAGCCCAACAATAAAGGTTCCATTTAATTAAGCTTTGAAACTGACCCTGAAGAGAATGCGATTGCGGACGCAATTGTATGCAATTTCAATTCAGATCATTGCCGGCCCAACATAATGTCCTTAATTAAGGGACATTATCTTCTATTTCATTTATTGAAATTCGATGCCTGTTAAAACCATCACTATTGCCTATTTGGCCAATTCTTCCAAACCCTTTTTCACAGTTGGATCATCCATATTATTCACTTCATAAAATCCTTCGGTTCGCCAAATCTGGCGGGCGAAAAGACTCTTGAGCCTTTCGGAAAGGAATTGCCTGTCTTTTTCAGAAATGCCATTCAAATTAATGCTGTCTGTTTTAGCAAAATTCACAAGCTCCTCCATGATAGGAGCCGAAACACGGAATCCCATTGCAAATTCCGCAGGCGTTTTGTATTGTTGAAATAAGCCATTGTGATGCACATAGTACCGGTACACAAAATTGCCAATGGTATTTTTTCGGTAGAGTTGTGAAATGCTGGTGTCAATTGAAGTGGTATCCAGCGGTACAAATACATCGGGCATAATGCCTCCTCCTCCATAAACCAGTTTGCCTCCAGGCGTGTGGTAAGGCTGCCCAATCACTTTTTTATTGCTGTCTGCGTTCAATAATTCACCATTGTGATACCTGTCAATCACTTCTTCATTATAGTTCTCCATGCCTTTTTCGTATGATTTTTGAATGGACCTGCCAAGCGGAGTATAATACCTGGCTACGGTCAGTCTCAGTGCAGACCCATCGGTCAAATTGTACTGTTCCTGCACCAGGCCTTTGCCGAATGTTCTTCTTCCGATTATTTCGGCCCTGTCCCAATCCTGCAGTGCGCCGCTAAGAACTTCACTGGCCGAAGCGGTTCCTTCATCCACCAGCACAACCAGTTTTCCTTTTTCAAAAATACCCTGCCTTTGGGCGCGATATTCCTGTTTGGGCGTGTGGCTCCCAACAGTATATACTATCAATTTGTTTCCATCAAGAAATTCGTCCGCTATTTGGGTGGCCTCCTGGAGAATTCCGCCTCCATTATCCCTGAGGTCGAGTACCAGTTTTGGCAGGCCCTTTTCCTTAAGGGTTTCCATCCCCTCCATGAATTCTTCATATGTGGTCTCGGAAAATTTATTCAGTTTTATGTAGCCGGTACCGGGAGCAATCATATAGGCCGCATCTCTTGAATACAGGGGAATGATTCCGCGGGTAATGGTAACCTGAACAGGTGAATTATCGCGCAGAATGAGTACAGACACTTTTGAATTTCTTTCACCGCGGAGCAATTTTCGAACCTTATCACTGGTAATGCCATTGCCCGCAACAACAGAGTCTCCCACTTTCAAAAAACGATCGCCTACCTGCAGTCCCGCCATTTCGGAAGGCCCCCCTTTTAATACGCTCAATACGTTGATAGTGTCGTTGAAAATATTGAACTCGATGCCAATACCTTCAAATTTCCCGGCAAGGTCTTCATTAACCTGTTGCAAATCTTTAGCAGGAATATAAACGGAATGGGGGTCAAGATGATTGAGCATTTCCTGAATGGCCGCGTCAGCAAGAGTATCTTCATGAATCGGATCAACATATCTTTTTGATATTAGATCCAGCACTTCCTGCACTGTGCCCGATCTATCCCTCGAAAAAAAACCACTGCCCGGCACAGCATTGTCTTTGATTCTGTATCCCAACACAATTCCTGAAATCAACACTAGGGCAAAGATCAGGGGAAGCCATACCCTGGATTTATTATTACTCATTCGTCTGGATTTGTATGTTATCTTTGAAACCACGAATTTCATGAAATAAGTTTAATTAATCATGCCATCTGCAAAATTGATTGCCGACAGCGGTTCTACTAAAGCTGAGTGGTGTTTAATGGTCGGGCAAAAAAAACAGTTAGTATTTACCCAGGGGATCAGTCCCTATTTTCTGAATACTGAACAAATCACCAAATTATTATTGACAGAACTGAAGCCCACGGTCGGAAAGGTTAGGGTGGAGGAAGTGTACTATTATGGAACGGGCTGCAGTAATCCCGCAAATGTGAGAATCGTTAAAAAAGCCATACAAAATGTATTTGGCTCTATTCACACAGAAGTGACCCACGACCTGATGGGTGCCGCCAGGGCTCTTTGCGGGAATAAGAAAGGAGTGGCCTGCATCCTGGGCACAGGCTCCAATTCATGCTATTATAATGGTAAAAGGATCATAAAAAACAGCCCC
Source organism: uncultured Bacteroidota bacterium (assembly GCA_937902875.1). GTDB lineage: Bacteria > Bacteroidota > Bacteroidia > Chitinophagales > Chitinophagaceae > PSRI01. The sequence goes on from CALFNL010000264.1 coordinate 13,064, forward strand.
GGGCTGGGATATGTATTGGGAGATGAAGGCAGCGGCGCCTATCTCGGCAAGAAGGTTATTCAATATTATCTGTATAAAACGTTTGATACAGATTTGAACGAAAGATTTGATGCCCGGTACAAGACGAATAGCGTGGAGATCCTCGAAAATGTTTACAAGAAACCCTTGCCCAATCGCTACCTGGCTTCCTTTGCACTATTCCTGTCTGAAAACAGGGGCCACTATATGGTTGAGAATATCATCGAAGACGGATTGAATGATTTTTTCTTTCAGCATATCTGCAAGTATCGTGAAAGCTGGACCCTGCCCGTAAGTTTTATTGGAGGTGTCGCTTATCATTTCAAAGATGTTTTGGAAGAACTTTGTAAATCATACGAACTGGAATTGGGCAGGGTGCTTCAGAATCCGATGGAAGGATTGATCAGGTATCATTCCAATAACGTTTCAGCCAAACCCGGGAAAAACTAACAGGGTCAATATTCAATATTTTTCATCCTTAACAATAAGATTTTAACCCTGACTAATAAATTTATTAATCCCACGAAATTCTGTTTTGAAAATATATGAACGCATTTCAAAAAATCACTGAAGAGTCCTCCAGGTACAGACACCTGGAAAAGATGAGTATCAATGAACTCCTGGTGAATATCAATGCCGAAGATCAGACTGTTCCGCTTGCTGTGGAAAAGGCCATACCTCAAATAGAAAGACTCGTAAGTGTGATAGCTGACAAGATGCTGGCGGGTGGCAGGCTATTCTATATTGGAGCAGGAACCAGCGGGCGCCTGGCCATGGTGGATGCCAGCGAATGTCCACCAACATACGGTGTACCAGCCGAGCTTGTGATCGCTGTAATTGCCGGGGGCGAAATTGCCCTTACTAAAGCAGTGGAAAATGCGGAAGACAGCAAGACCCAGGGTTGGCATGACCTGAAATCGCACCATGTGAATGGGAAAGACGTTGTTATTGGCATCGCAGCGAGCGGCACGACTCCTTATGTGATAGCCGCACTGAAAAAATGCAGGGAGCATGGTGTTGTGACCGGCTGCATCACCAATAATCCGGGCAGCCCCATCGTATCGGAATCAGATTTCCCGATCGAAGTTGTAGTGGGGCCGGAATTTGTAACCGGCAGTACCAGGATGAAAAGTGGTACTTCCCAAAAATTGGTACTAAACATGATCTCCACGACTGTCATGATTCAACTCGGTCGCGTGGAAGACAATAAAATGGTCAATATGCTGCTCAGCAATGAAAAATTGCTGGATAGAGGTACAAAGATGTTGATGGAGCAACTGAATCTCATTAATTATGATGAGGCCAATAAATTACTCCGCAAATATGGGAGCGTAAAAAAAGCCGCTGAAAATTTCCAGCAAAGCCATTGATCACTTTTTTACCATGATTCATTGCTTTTTAGAAGAATAAGCAGTAATTTATTACGTTGTAAACCAAAATTCTGCTCATGAACCCGCTCAGGAAATGCAGCCATGGTAAACTGCTTCCGGTAATAATTATCCTATTCCTGGTCAACGCTCAAATTTTGCAGGCGCAAAAACAATCTTCCAGCCTGGTGTTTGCAGTTACCGGAAATGTGAAGGGCAGTAATAGCTGGAACATGATCAGGCTGATAGATTTTTCTACCGGAGAAGAAAAAGAATTAATACTTAATGGCGCCACTGCCGGACTACCCCTTTTTGATGCCAGCAACGGCCGGCAACTCTCGGCAGCCGAACTCAATGCCATGGAAGCCCACCAGATTAACCCTTCTGCAATGGGCGCGGGTGTTGCGGCGATGGCTTATGACAAAAAGCACAACCGGCTCTATTTTACACCTCTTCAAACAGACCAGTTAAAATATATAGATCTGAATCGTGACCATCGCGGGATTTTTGTACTGACAGGAGAGCATTTCAGCGCTGAAGGCATGGTGAAGAAAGAAGACGACATGATCACAAGGATGGCCATCGGCGCCGATGGGAATGGATATGCCCTAACTAACGATGCAAATCACCTGCTGAAATTCTCTACTTCCAAAGATCCCGAAATCTCAGACTTGGGTCCACTCATTGATGATGACCGGAATGGGTCAGTTTCTATTCACAACCGCTGTAGGGGTTGGGGCGGCGATATCATTTGCGACGCATTCAACAACCTCTATTTGTTCACCAATGGAAATGCGGTCTTCAAAATTGACATAAGGAACCGGAAGGCCTTCTACCTGGGCGCCATTGCCGGATTGCCTGCCGGATTTACTACAAACGGAGCGGCTGTGCAGGAAGATGGGAACCTGGTAATTGCAAGCGCTTATACCACGGCCGGTTATTATAAGCTTGATCTTTCTACCCTTCAGGCCGACAAGTTATCTTCGGAAGGAACTATTTACAATGCATCGGACCTTGCCACAGGGAATCTGGCATTTGACCGGCTTGCAACAGAACAGCCAAATCATTTTAGGATGCCTGATCCCGAACCGGGTATATCCATATATCCCAATCCTGTTTCCGAAAGGCGATTCAGGGTATCGTTTGATGATAATCCACCAGGAGATTACCAGATTCAGGTGATGAATAGTCTCGGAGTGCAGGCCCTGTTTAAGAAAGTTTCAATTAGTTTCCGCAATCAGGTGGAAGAGATCAGGCTGCCCGCTTCTTGCGCAAAAGGTGTGTATCTCATAAAGGTCATGGACGCCACCAGGAAAACAATTTTCGCCACCAGGGTCATGGTGCAATAAGAATCTAATCTACTCAGCGGCAAATTCAGGATACTTTTTTTGTCTTGAACCTTCCCTGCGAGGAATTCTGGAATTTTTCGCGGATGATATCCTGCACCGGCAGGTTTCTGATTTTACTTTCCAGCCAGGAAATAATATCCAGGTACATATAGGATCTGCTTTCCAATGGATTGTCCTGGTATTTTTGAAGTTTCTCCTTGAGGGCGGCAAAAGCGGGGCGGACCTGTTTCTTGTCGAGGTGGAATGATTTCCTGAGGAAGCGGAATATTTCTTCTTCCACCACACTCAGGTTTTGCATTTTCGCCATGAAACGATACACTGATTTTATCAGCGATTCCAGTATATCATAGTTCCCCAACTCATAATGCGCAATCAGGTGCAGTAGCCGGGAATAGCATTGCAAGTCGGTGCGGAGATCCACTTTCCAATTGATAATGCGGTTCAGGTAGTCAATAGTCTTTTCATTATCGCCACTCCCAAAATACAGGCAGGCAATTTTATAATAGAACACCAACACCCGGTGGCGATCCAATTTTAATTCGTATTCCGCCAATTTTTCTTCTATATGAGGCACCAGCTTCAATCCCTGGCTGAAACTTCCTTCCAGGAAATGCTTATTTATTTTGCCGGTATAGAGGTAAATAAATGTCTGGATTCGGTTATTGTCATTGCTATTCGCTTCCTTGGAGCGGTAAAAATTTTCAAACTGGTGCAGGGCGATATTGAATTTGTCATAATTCCTCAGCATGAAATGGGCATTGAGCAGATTGTGCATGCCTTTTATATACATTTGGGAATCTACTCTTTTCATGAACTGCTCCTGCTCAAACAAGTCAACCCATTTTTGGCAATATCGGTAATACATCAACAGGTCCTGTAGTATGAAGCCATACCAGCAATAACTCTGGTAGTAATAAAGTCTCTCGTAGAAACCTTTATAATTGGAAGCGTCTTTTGGTAAATTCTTCTCAAAGAAATCATTTACTGCTTTCACATCCTTCTCATCCCGCGCGTGTCCCATCCTGATATACCAGCCATACAATTGCAGGGCCAGGTTGCTCAGCTTTCCGATCATCACAAGCCTGTCATCCAATTCATCCACCTCTCGCGCGAGCGATTCCGCCCTGTTCTCAAGGCTTCGTGTTATATAGAGTGCTTCGATCTTTTTTTCAAAGATCAATGCCTGAAGACAAAAAGTCACCTGGTTATTTTCGCGGGCGAATTCCTTAATACGGTCAAGTACCTTGAGGCTTTGGAGATAAAGGCCTTTATTATACAGGATCCGGGCATTATCCATGAATTCATGCAATTCCAGCTCTATATTGTTTTCATCTTTTAGTCGCCTCAGGCTGGCCAGTATCTGGCGGTATAAATGAGATTTCAGGTTCGACAATTGTCTCTTCTGGATACCCTTGTTTTTCTTCAGAAGCAGGCTTTCATCGTATGCATCCATCTTATCCAGCGCGTCAAATAGTTGTATGATCTTCAAGTCGGGGCCAGTTGTATTGCGCTTTGCAAACAGCTTGAAATTTCTCTTTTCCGCCTTTTCCAGCGATTTTACCAGTTGAAATAGCTCGTCTGTAGAACGGTTGGGCATCGTAATCGGTTTTCATTTAAGTCCGCTACCAGCAAGGGTTTAGGGGATTCTGTAAGCCTTTAGACAGCGTAATTTAATGCATAATTTGGTTTGCCGGCCCAAATACATAGGCCTAAATTCGGGCCGGCGGGTCCTTCAATTCTATACAATTTTCGCAAGGGAACGGGATTGACAGAAAAGCGATTCATCAAAGATTCTAAAATCCAGCTATGTCTCAAGACAAAATTTTCATTTTTGACACTACATTAAGGGATGGCGAGCAGGTTCCCGGGTGTAAGTTAAATACGAATGAAAAAGTTGAACTTGCCCTGGCTCTGGAAGAGCTGGGAGTTGATATCATAGAAGCCGGATTCCCCATTTCGAGTCCGGGTGATTTTGAATCTGTGAGCGAAATTTCAAAAGTAATCACAAAAGCCACTGTGTGCGGATTGACCCGTGCTGTACAAAAAGACATTGAAGTCGCTGCCTCGGCTCTCAAATTTGCAAAGCGGCCAAGAATTCATACCGGAATTGGCACTTCCGATATGCATATCAAAACGAAATTTAATTCTACGAGGGAAGAAATCCTGGAACGTGCCATCCAGGCAGTAAAATGGGCACGCAACTACACAGACGATGTGGAATTTTTTGGGGAAGATGCCGGAAGAGCCGACCTGGAATTCCTGGCGCGGGTAGTGGAAGCAGTTATCAAGGCCGGTGCTACGGTTGTGAATATTCCAGACACTACCGGTTACTGTTTACCCCATCAGTACGGAGAAAAGATTGCATACCTGAAAAATAATGTCCCCAATATTGACAAGGCTGTCATTTCCTGTCATTGTCATAACGACCTCGGACTGGCAACTGCAAATTCCATCGCCGGAGTAATCAGTGGGGCAAGACAAATTGAATGCACTATTAATGGTTTAGGAGAAAGAGCCGGTAATACCTCACTCGAAGAAGTGGTGATGGTAATAAAGCAACATCAATCGCTGGGGTTATACACCGATGTTAAAACGGTCCGGTTGAATCCCATCAGCAGGTTGGTTTCCGATACCATGCGTATGCCGGTGCAGCCCAACAAGGCGATTGTGGGCAGCAATGCATTCGCACATTCCTCGGGAATTCATCAGGATGGATTCTTGAAGAATGCACAAAATTACGAGATCATCAAACCAGAAGAAGTGGGCGCTGACAGTTCCAGAATAGTACTAACGGCGCGTAGTGGACGATCTGCCCTGGCGCATCGTTTGCTGAAACTGGGCTTTCAGTTTAACCGAAATGCCATTGATGTGATCTATGAAGAATTCCTGAAAGTGGCCGATGTGAAAAAGGAAATTGAAGACGAAGATTTGAAGGCGTTGGCCGCTAAATATCATCCGGAAGTAGCAGTAGCATTATAAGCAGATGTTTTCTCATGAGCGTTAAGTCCTCTGGTTAGCGTGGCGCTCTTGCGCCACGCTTCATTAATATCCCTGCGACCCCGTTCATGACTCATTCAGGTCATCTGAATTCGATTTGCCGCCATTGCATGAATGAATACATAATCAGTAAACAAGTGGGTAAAACATTATTTGAAAAGATCTGGAACAAGCATGTGGTAAAGACCATTAACGGCGGCCCAAGCGTATTGTATATAGACAAACATTTCATTCACGAAGTCACCAGTCCGCAGGCCTTCAATGGTTTGAAAAAAAGGGGGCTGGGAGTATTGCGTCCGCAACAGGTGATTGCCACTGCCGATCACAATGTGCCAACCATCAATCAGCACCTGCCCATCAAAGAAGAATTGTCCAGAAAACAGGTGGAGCAGTTGATTTCCAATTGTGCGAATTTCGGAATCGAATTATACGGTCTGGGTCATCCTTACCAGGGAATTGTGCACGTTATTGGGCCCGAATTGGGAATCACCCAGCCGGGAACTACTATCGTATGTGGCGACAGCCATACCTCTACACACGGAGCCTTCGGGGCCATTGCATTTGGAATTGGAACCAGCGAAGTGGAAATGGTGCTCGCCACACAATGCCTTTTACAGACAAGGCCCAAATTGATGCGCATCAATATTGAAGGGAATCTCAACAAGGGTGTGGTTTCGAAAGACATCGTATTGTATATAATATCTAAGATTTCGGCCAGTGGTGCCACCGGCTATTTTGTGGAATACGCAGGTTCGGCTATACGTGCCCTTTCTATGGAGGCCCGTATGACCATTTGCAATATGAGTATAGAAATGGGAGCGCGTGGAGGATTCATCGCACCCGATGAAACTACTTTCAACTACCTCAAGGGCAGAAAATTTGCACCGCAGAGCCATGAATGGGATAAACAAGTTGCAGCCTGGAAAGAATTGTACACAGATCAGGATGCGGTATTCGATAAAGAACTTTTCATCGATGCTTCAGAAATAGAACCCATGATCACTTATGGCACCAATCCCGGCATGGGTATTCCGGTATCCGGCCATATACCATCTCTCAATGAAGTGGTCGATGAAGACAAATCTTCATTCGAGAAATCTCTTTATTATATGGGATTGCAGCCTGGGATTTCGCTGATAGGAAAGAAAGTTGATTACGTATTTATAGGGAGCTGCACCAATTCCAGGATCGAAGACCTGCGCATGGTGGCAGCATTTGTAAAAGGGAGGAAGAAATCCGGCGACGTGGAAGTATGGGTAGTGCCCGGCAGCAAACAGGTGGAGCAGCAGGCAATTGAAGAAGGAATCGACAAAATATTTTCGGATGCGGGTTTTCAGCTTCGCCAACCGGGTTGTTCGGCATGCCTGGGAATGAATGAAGACAAGATCCCTGCCGGCAAATATTGTATTTCCACTTCCAATAGAAACTTCGAGGGGAGACAGGGTCCCCAGGCCAGAACCCTATTGGCAAGCCCGCTTACGGCAGCCGTTGCCGCCATAACCGGCCAGGTGGCCGATGTGCGGGATTATCTCTAAGGAATGTTCAGCCGTCCAAATTATTAAGAGACTACTGATTGCTGACTATTGACTAATAACTAATGACTATTGACCAATGATGAAAAAAAACATAAATACAATCATCTCCACCGCAGTGCCACTCACAGTTGAAAATGTGGACACAGACCAGATCATCCCGGCGAGATTTCTTAAAGGAACCACCAGGGAAGGATTCGGGAAAAACCTTTTCAGGGACTGGCGTTATAAGGATGATGACGATCAAAAACCAAGGGCGGATTTTGTATTGAATAATCCGGCTTTCTCAGGCCGCATCCTGGTAGCCGCCAAAAATTTTGGATGTGGTTCCAGCAGAGAGCATGCTGCCTGGGCACTGAAGGACTATGGCTTTGACGTGGTAGTGAGCAGTTTCTTTGCAGATATTTTCAGTAACAACGCATTGAATAATTTCCTGCTGCCAGTACTAGTGAGTGATTCCTTTCTCAAATTAATATTCGAACTCATTCAAAATAATCCTTCCGAAAAGCTGGAAGTGAATCTCGAAAAACAAATCATCCGAATTTCTTCCACAGGCGGGGAAGAGAGTTTCGAAATTAACACATACAAGAAAGCCTGCCTCATAAACGGGTACGACGACATAGATTATCTGTTGAGTTTAAGAAATGAAATAGAGGAATTTGAAAAAGCAAGAGTGTAAAAATTACCTACTTAAAGCCGGTGTATGAAAAAGAATATTGCGGTCATTTATGGAGATGGGATAGGTCCTGAAGTCACGCAGGTATCTGTCAACCTGTTGAATGCCATTGCCCGTCGTTTCGGCCATGAATTCAAATTCTCTTATGGCCTGATGGGAGCAGATGCAATTGACAAAACGGGTAATCCGCTTCCTGATGAAACCATCGAGATCTGCTTGAATAGTGATGCGGTTTTGTTCGGTGCCATTGGCCATCCTAAATATGACAATGACCCATCTGCGAAAGTGAGGCCGGAACAGGGCTTGCTGAAATTGCGTAAGTCATTGCAGCTATATGCCAATATCCGGCCTGTAACCACATATCCTTCCTTGCATCATCTCTCTCCACTCAAAACAAAGAATATTGAAGGAGTGGATTTCACCATATTCAGGGAATTGACTGGCGGCATTTACTTTGGCAGGAAAGAAGTGGATAGCGAATATACCCTTGCTTCAGATGAATGCGTGTACAGCAGGGAAGAAATAGAAAGGATTGCGCACCTGGCCTTTCAACATGCGCAAAAGAGAAGAAAAAAACTAACGCTGGTGGATAAGGCAAATGTGCTGGAGACCTCCAGGCTTTGGAGAAGGATTGTGAAAGAATTAGAGCAGCATTACAATGATGTCTTTGCAGAGTACATGTATGTAGATAACGCCGCGAGGCAAATTATCGTGAACCCCCGGCAATTTGACGTGATACTGACCGAAAATATGTTTGGCGATATAATTAGCGACGAAGCCAGTGTGATAGCAGGCACCCTGGGATTGCTTCCTTCAGCTTCGTTGGGAAAAGGCGCGGCTTTATTTGAACCCATTCATGGATCATATCCCCAGGCGGCGGGGAAAGATATAGCAAATCCCATAGGATCCGTATTGTCTACTGCCCTGATGCTGGATTACCTGGGCATGGCACAGGAAGCTGCCCTGGTACGCGAGGCGGTGGAATGGACCCTGCGAAACAATTTCGTAACCAAAGACATTGATCCTGTGAATTTCTATTTTACCAGTACCATCGGGGAACTGATCGGCGACTATGTGGGAAATAAGGCGCCCGGTGAGATACATATGGCCAATATTGAATTGAGAAAGTCAACAATTATTTAAAAAAAGCAGGAAGTTCTTTGTTTTTTAAGAAAGGCGGGAGTAAATTCGCATTACAACTATTCCTTCATGTTGAAGCGGAATCTCCATAATATCATCATCGGTCGGTTAACCATACTGATTATTGTGGTGGTCATTATTATTCCTGCACTGCCAGGAGGTGGAAGTTGTATTTCGTAAAAATGTAATTATCAGCGATACAAGCGGCCCGCCTCCAGGAGGCGGGCCGCTTTTTTTTATTAAAAAATAGAATATGAAATATTACGACCACAATACCATTCTGTACAGGGATGGTCAATTTGTAAAAGCAGAGGAAGCCGTTATAGATCTTTACAGCCAGTCGCTTCACTACGGCTATTCTGTATTTGAAGGGATCCGTTCTTACAGCACTCATACGGGAGAAACAAGGATCTTCAAGGCAGGAGAGCATTTTGAAAGGCTCAAAAATTCTGCGAATGCACTGAATATTCCCTATCAATATAGTACGGATGAATTGATCAATGCAACTTATGAGCTATTGCGGAGGAATCAATTCCAGGATGCATATATCCGTCCGCTTTTGTATGCGCCCGCGAAT
>CALFNL010000265.1 GCA_937902875.1 uncultured Bacteroidota bacterium
TTCAAAAGATGCCCATTCTGGTAAATCCTGCTGCATATCAATTGTCTTTTCCGGCCTGAAAAATCAAAAAATGAACACCCTGCAAGCTAAGCGGTACGTTGATACCCCCTATCCTGCAGCCATAACCGAATATTCAAATGGCGCTGGCGCTCCAACTAATGGGAAAAAGATGAGGCCGCCTGGCTGATAAGAGAATTCCTATACCCTCGGCCTCCAGGGGATTTCCTGCACTTTCAGAATATGTGCGCAATACCGGGAAAGCATAAACAAATAGTCACTCAGGCGATTGAGGTATTTCAGTATGATGGGATCCACTTCCATGTTTTCTAATTCCAGGCGCACGGAACTGCGCTCTGCCCTTCTGCAAACACAACGCGCTATATGCAAGGTGGATACTGCCGGATGGCCTCCCGGCAGTATGAAACTTTTCATGGGTGGGATAAGGTCATTTATGTGGTCAATTTCCTTTTCCAGGAGGGCCACATCTTCCTCAACCAGACCCGGTATCCGCATCCCGGTTTCTTTGTGCGGGTCGCAGGCCAATACTGAACCAATGGTAAAAAGCCGGTCCTGAATTTCAAGGAGGATATTCCGGCTATGATCATCCTCCAATAAGTCTCTGCATAAACCGATATTCGAATTCAGTTCATCAACCGTTCCATAAGCTTCAATTCTCAGGTGCGATTTGGGAACCCTGGTACCCCCGATCAGTGAAGTAGTTCCCTTGTCGCCCGTTTTTGTATAAATCTTCAGTGCCATAAATAGTGTGTGTGGCGTTAATGACAAATCTGAACAATACTACAAATTTATCCGGCGATAGTTCGTGGAACTTCATCATACGCGCAGATTCTCTGCACAAATTATCTACTGCCTTCAACGGGCTCTATCGGGTATTATGTTTGAGTTCCGTGATTTAATAACAATAAGGAATGTGGTCGCGTAAATTGAATCATTGAAGGAACCAAAGGATCAGGAATACATGGTGAAACTTCCAGGGCAAGATTGGAACCCAGTTGGGATTTCAGGGCCTGCAAATGGCAATTATTCGCTTATACTAAAGCGTTATCATGCGTGCACATGAGCCCCGGTCTGCTTCCTGTCGCTTTCTACGATTCCGTCCCTCAGTCTCACAATGCGTTTGGAGTAATTTGCAATATCTTCTTCATGGGTTACGACCACGATCGTATTTCCAGCGTCCTGGATCTTATTGAAGATCTGCATGATTTCATAAGAGGTTTTGCTATCGAGGTTACCGGTAGGTTCGTCTGCGAGTATGATAGAAGGATTATTAATAAGCGCCCTGGCTATGGCCACACGCTGGCATTGTCCCCCGCTTAGCTCATTGGGTCTGTGCTGGCTTCTGTCTACAAGGTCAACCTGTTTCAATACTTCCATCGCCATTTCCATTCTTTGTTTGCGTCCAACACCTGCATACACCAGGGGAAGTGCCACGTTTTCAGCGGCGCTCAGGCGTGGCAGCAGGTTGAATTGCTGGAAAACAAATCCGATCTCTTTATTTCGTACATCGGCCAGGTCGTTATCGGCCATTTCACTCACATTTTGCCCGTTGAGAAAATATTGCCCTCCCGTGGGAGAATCCAGGCAACCCAGGATATTCATAAGGGTACTCTTCCCTGATCCGGAAGGCCCCATTAATGCCACGTATTCATTTTTCATTATTTCCAGGGAAATGCCTTTCAATACTTTCAATTCCTGCTTTCCCATGAAATAACTCTTCTGAATATTGTCCAGATGTATGATTGCCTGCATATACTAGATTCTGTTTTCTTAATGTTAGCCTTTTAGCGTAAGACCTGCATTTTTTCTTCCATCCGGGCTTCTTCTGCATCGGCCTCAGGATTAAAGTTCCTGGTTCTCAAGCCCTGGTAATGACCTTTGGAACCACAAAAAACCGGTCGCTCCTAACGGGCGCATTTAATAGCGCTTCCTCCCTGCTAATAGATCCTTTCACTTCGTCTTCCCTCAATACATTCAGTTCCGGGCTCATGTGCAACTGCGGCTCAATGCCGGTGGTATCAAGCTCATTCAGCTTTTCAACAAAACTGATCATTTTCTGAAGGTCTTGTTTGATGGATTCTGTTTCTGCAGCATCAAATTCCAACCTGGCAAGGTTTGCGATCTTTTCCACCAATTCGTTGGTTACCGTCATACCGGAATAGTTATCCGACAAATATAAGTTAAACTGCCACAAGATAAGGTGATTTGGGATGAAAGGATGGCTGGCCAGAATGGAAAATTTGGGCAAAGCATTGGTAATTAGTATTGGCAGTTAATCACAATCGCACATAACCCGAAGGGCCTAAACCTGGCTATTGATGCTCAGGCATTATCCCTGATGCACACCAGGAAATAGCCATCAACCCGGGTCTGTATTCTTCTTTCTCTTCCTGCTATTTTTATTACCATAGATCTTCTTGGCCTTAGCCACCAGGTCCAGGAATTCCCTGTGCAGCGGGTTGGTATCATCCATGGATGTTCTGGCGATGTCCAGGATATCATCCCAATTACTGTTTTTGAGATAAGGTGATTCCCGCAAGAGCCCCCCGAACATGCAGACCGCCGTAGTGAATTGTATATATTTTTCCGTGCTATCAAGCTCCTTGTAGTTAAAGGGACAGCGGTGAATATAGTTCCTGACCAGCTTATCTCCCGGTTTCGTATAGTGGATTTTGATGTTCCCAACTTCATCCTTCACCCATTGGTCATCCGTCTGGTTCATGTTACGTAAGGTTGGCTCAATCTCAAATACAGCCATCAACGAATGACCCGATCCTATTTCACCTCCCTCGAGCACAGTGCTCGTGTCTTCGAGCGCGCTCTTCTTATTATCGAATCCAATCAGCCGGTACTGGCTTACCAGTCTGGGATTGAAGGATACATTCATGTACACATCGTCTGCCACGGCATATAGAGTTTGTGTGAGTTCTTTTACCAACACTTTTTCACCTTCGCGCTCGTTATCGAGGTAGGCGAAGTTTCCGTTCCCTTTCTTGGCAAGGATTTCAATTTTGGAGTCTTTATAATTACCCATTCCTACGCCCAGGCAGGTGAGATAAATGCCTCCCTGCTTCATATGCAGGATCAGGTCTTCCAGTTCTTTTTCACCGGTCTGCCCCACATTAAAATCACCGTCAGTGGCAAGGATCACACGGTTATTGCCTCCCTTGATAAATTTGCTTTGAGCCAGGCGATAGGCCTGCCGGATGCCGGCCTCACCGGGGGTGAAACCACCCGCATTCAGGTCCTCAATAGCTTCCAGTATCTTCTCCTTTTGGCTGCCGCTGGTAGGCTGGAGCATCACCCCTACCACCCCACCGTACACAACTATGGAAACGGTATCAATGGGCCGAAGATTTTGAACTAATTTCCTGAAAGAAGCCTTCAGTAGTGTGAGGCGGTTGGGCATATCCATTGAACCGGATACATCAATCAGGAACACCAGGTTGCTGGGAGGTACTTTATCGAGGTTGATTTTTTTGGAACAAACCTGTATAAAAAATAATTGGTTGTCTGTGTTCCATGGGCAGGAGGTAAGCTGGCTTATGACGCTGAAAACACTGTCGTCCTCAGGAGGAATGTAATTGAAATTAAAATAATTGAGCATTTCTTCTATGCGAACCGCGTCTTCGGGCACCTGGCTGTTCATATTGATGAATCGCCGGATATTGCTGTAGGAAGCACGGTCAACATTAAGCGCTAATCCCATCACCGGATACTTATCCGTTTTCATGAATTCATTTTCAATAATAGGATTATAGGTTTCATCGGCCACCACCAGCCTGCGCTGCCCCGGCAATTGAAGATCCCTCGTAAAAGAAAGGAGATGATTTTTTTGGAGACTGGCCGTAAATGGAAGCATTTTCATAACCACCGTGAGATATTTGGTGGTCTTTGCAGACAATGAAACTTCCTGATAACCTTCCATGGAAAAAGTGAGACTGTCAGTTTCAAGGGAGGTGATGATGCCAAAAGCGCCGCCCACACCACTGGCGTATGGAAGGTTGGTAGAATGAAGGACAATTTTTACATTTTGGAGCGGGCTATTCTTTTCATCCTTCACTTCACCTCTCAAATAATACTGAGCCGATAATGTATTACAAAGGCAAAGCCACCACATCAGTAAAGCGGCTTTTCTCATCAAACGTTGCATTTGGTATTTGAAAGTTAATTGGATTTCAATGAATTTGCAAACTTTCACTCCTAATCATCTGCTAAAAATCTATTCCACCATTTGATAAATTTCCCTGATATTCCTTCCCAGCCCATCATAGTCCAGGCCATAGCCAATCACGAATTTATCGGGTATGGTAAATCCAAGGTAGTCTATATGAACCGGATATTGAACCGTTCCCGGCTTATGCAGGAGCGCACAGATCTTCAGTGATGCGGGATGCTGGTGATGCAATTGGGGCAGGAACTCATTCATGGTCTTGCCGGTATCGATGATATCCTCCAATATGATAACGTGCCTCCCGTACAAATCTGAATCCAGGCCTATAGAAGTGATCACATTCCCTGTAGATTTGGAGCCTTTGTAAGAAGCGAGTTTAATGAAGCAGATCTCTGCCGGGATACTCAACTCTTTGAAAAGATCAGATGCAAACATGAAGGAGCCGTTCAGGATCGCAATAAACAAAGGCTGTTTTCCGGTATAGTCTCTTTCCAGGTCACGGGCCAGCACCTTAATGGCACCATCAATTTGACGGGCCGAAATATAGGGCTCAAAATTCTTTTCATGCACTTTAATAACAGGCATGCGTTAGTTTTTGTAAATGATCAATTCCTGCCCTGTTTTAATGTCTTCGGATGGTAAATTATTCCATTCCCTGATCTGGTCTGTTTTCACTTCATATTTTTTTGAGATGCTGTACAGGGTTTCCCTGTTCTGAACAATATGCCTTACCATATTGGTCCTTGACTCTGCCAAATCGCGTTTAGACATCTCTGTTACAGCCATATTGGGCACGTTCAGCCTGTCGTTTGGAATAGCCAGTAAGGGTGGTTGGGCCGCATAGTCCCGCAAAAACAATTTTTCACCTGCTGCCGGGCGCTGACCCTGTTGAAGTTGATTATAAGCCAATAAGGTTTCCATCCGAATGCCTTCGAGTTGCGCTACTTCATAAACGGTTTCAGATTTCCTCATGATATGAAATTCATGGGCTCCCTGCTTTCTTTTTCGCTGTAAATAGACCAACTGAGAATTGATCAAAATATCGTCTCCATCGCCAAGATCATTGAACTCGAGGATATGCCTGTATTTGATGCTATATTTTTCGGCCAGGGCGAGGAGGGAACTTCCGGCCGGGGCATATATCACATTTGTCTCGTTAATTTTGAACAAGCCTTCAGGATAGTCAGGTGGCGCCTCTTGTGCCACTTCCTCCGTATCTGGCTCTTCTTCTATGGCGGCAGATTCGGGGTGAATATAGATGGCAGGTATGCTGGAGAATCCGTTTTCCTCATCCTTTTTATCGGTGGCCGCAAACGCTGGGTCGTCTGTCCATTTCTTTTTGCCAAGGGCAATGAGGGTAAAAGTCTCCAGATTGTAATCTTCAATATATTGTATGAGTTGCTGGGTGTACCTGGGGTTGGTGGCATAGCCCGCTTTTTTCAATCCATGTGCCCAGGCCCGGTAATCTTCGGGATCGATCTTGAAAAGGAATGCATAGCGGGCGCTCGATCTCAAAAAATCTGAATGATCCCTGTAAGAGTCAGCCGCCGTGGCATAAGCCCTGAAACATTCTCCGCGGGCGTCATCGTCATGATACACTTTATCTCCGTCCCAATTTGTCTTGCATTTAATCCCAAAATGGTTGTTAGACCTTCTTACCAGATCGCTGGTACCCGCTTCCGTTTCCAGGATGCCCTGCGCGAGTTTTATGGAAGCAGGTACGCCTGTACGTTGCATTTCCTCCACAGCCAATTCCTTATACGTATTGATGTATTGCAAAACGTTGGAAGGCTGCGCAACAATCCTGGTGCCATATAGCAGGGCCGTCAATAAGATGAACATCCGGGTTTTTCTTTCCATCCAATATCGGTTTCTATTTTTTTCTGATCAATGATAAGCCATCCCTCACGGTCAGCATCACGGTTTCCACGCGCCCGTCGGCGGCCACGTATTCGTTAAATGCCTGAATGGCTTTCGCATTTTTTCCCTCCGGTTTCTGCTGCAACACTTCTCCATGAAACAACACATTATCTGCCAGGATGATCCCTCCTGGTTTCAGGCGGGTCAATACCAGCTCATAGTATTTCACATAATTGGTCTTGTCGGCATCTATGAATACCAGATCCCATTCGCCGGGTAATGCTGGTATAATCTTCAGTGCTTCCCCTACATGCAGGATGATCTTATCCTTCAGCGGGCTCTTTTCAAAAAAAGATCTTGCTTTTGCAGCGTCCTCTTCCCTGATTTCCAGTGTATGAAGCCTTCCCCCGGGGGTCAGCCCCCTGGCCAGGCACAAAGCACTATATCCCATAAACGTGCCTATTTCCAATATCTGCCGCGGATGCAGCAAAGTACTGATTGCTTCCAATAATTTCCCCTGCAGGTGGCCACTCAGCATTTGAGCCTGCGGATGAAAGCGATTTGTATAATCCGCTATTTCGCGGAGCAGCTCATCTTCCGGCGTTGTATATTTTTCGGCATAAGCCTGCGCCAATGGATTCACTATTTCCAAGATTGCCAGTTTTGGCAAAGTTAATTTGAAAATTGCAAGCTTCAGTGTTAATGACCCTAACAGATCATTCTAGAAATTTGGAGCCAATTGCCTGGTTCGGTAGTATTCAAGCATGTGATTCACTACTTCATCTGCGGTGTCGGCAATTTCAAATAAAGCAAGGTCTTCCGGATGAATATTCCCTTCCAGCATCATTGCTTCTTCCATCCAGGTCATGAGGCCCTGCCAGTACGATCTTCCCACCAGCACCATCGGCATTTGTTTAAATTTCTCGGTCTGGATCAATGTAGCCACTTCAAAAAATTCATCCATGGTGCCAAACCCTCCAGGCAGCATCACGAACCCCTGGCTGTATTTGGTAAACATCACTTTCCGCACGAAGAAATAATCAAAATTCAGCAATTTGTCTTTGTCAATAAATTCATTGGGTCTTTGTTCAAATGGCAGGTCAATATTGAGGCCTACGCTCTTGCAGTTTGCCAGGGCCGCGCCCTTGTTGGCTGCTTCCATGATACCCGGGCCTCCGCCGGTAATGATTCCGAATCCTTCTTCTGCCAGTTTTCTCGCAATCTCAATGGTGAGGTCGTAATAGTGAGTATCCGGTTTTGTTCTTGCTGATCCAAACACAGAAATACAGGGGCCAATCTTTGCCAAAGCTTCAAAACCATCTACAAATTCCGCCATGATTTTAAAGATCTGCCAACTGCTATGCGCCATACTTTCTTTCCAGCGTCTTTCCTTCAGCGCCTTGATCGTCGCATTCATAGTTCCAGAGTTTTAGGTTATGCAAATTCTGCAATCTCTCATTGCAATTTTCAATGGGTGTACATAGACAATGAAGCCACCGCCCTGGCAGTGGCCCTTTGCCTATATCATATAGAACGATGATTTTCCGGGTTTAGTTTGCTGCCGGCTTTCTTTTTGAAACCATTAACAGGCCCAGGAAAGTGAGTATGCCATTGAGGAGAAGGAGTTCAATACCTATCTGGAACCCTCCCAGCCATTGCATGGAATGCTGGCTTATAAAATAACAGGCTATAGGAGCCGCCAGGCAAATTACGGTTACTATATAGGATTCCGGAAGGCTGCGTTTGGTGAAAATACCAAAGGCAAAGAGACCCAGCAAAGGGCCATAGGTATAGCCGGCAAAGTCCAGGATCTTATCAATGATGGAACGACTGCCAATCCATTTGAAAATGAGAATGAAAAGCAGGAAGACAAGGGTGAATATAAAATGCACGGTCAGGCGGGTTCGTTTTTTTTGTTTCTCCGATAGTCCCTGCTTCTCCTTCAGCCCCAATATGTCAATACAAAATGAAGAGGTAAGAGCCGTGAGAGCCCCATCGGCGCTGGGAAACAATGCCGAGATAAGGCCGATGATGAAAATGATGGATACGGCCTGTGGCAAATAATTCAGTGCAACCGTTGGAAACAGGCTGTCACCAATAACATTCCTTCCCTGCACCAATAGTTGCCATTTGGAAACACCTTCTGTTGTGTTGGCCAATTGATACTGTGCCCCATTGTTCACCGCGTATAAATACAGGAGTCCTCCCAATAACAGAAAAAGGAAATTAACGATCACAATGATCGTACTGAATGTGATCATGTTCTTTTGGGAATCTTTCAGGTTCTTTACGCTGATGTTTTTTTGCATCATTTCCTGGTCAAGGCCGGTCATGGCCACAGTGATGAACATGCCTCCCACAATCTGTTTAACGAAATAATTCCTGCTATTGACATCCGTATTGAAAATGTCTGTATAGCCTTTCTCTTTCAGCACATGCATCGCCGACCCAAAAGACAGGTTCAGGTGAGCCATTATGTACCCAATGCATACCAACAATCCCAGGAGCATGAAAGTAGTTTGTAACGTATCAGTATAAACGATCGTCTTCACGCCTCCCTCGAATGTATAGAGAAGGATCATCAGCAGGATGACCGAAGCAGTCAGGAGGAAAGGAATTCCCAAATCCTTGAGAATAAATTCCTGCAATACAAATATCACCAGGTAGAGCCTGGCGGTAGCTCCCACCGTTCTCGAAATAATGAAGAACAGGGCGCCGGTCTTGTATGAAATCACTCCAAATCTCTCTCTTAGAAAATGATAGATGGAAGTGAGATTCATCCGGTAATAGAGGGGAAGCAATATATAGGCTATCACAAAATACCCGATAAAATAGCCGATCACCACCTGGAAATAGGAAAAGGCTTTGTGAGGTGAATCCATGCCATTGGCGGCAAAATCACCCACGGTTCCGGGCACGGAAACAAATGTTACACCCGATAAAGATGTCCCGATCATACCAAAGGCCACTAACATCCAGTTTGACTTCCTATTACCAATAAAGAAGGATTCATTGTTGGAATTTCGCGAAGTATAGTAAGCCACTACCAGCAGCATTATAAAATAACCGATCACAAAAGAAAAGAGAAGCCATGGAGACATGATGGTATCAAATTTGAGGCTGAAGATAAAGATTTCCCCATTGTATGGGTTTCATCTGCACTATGCATTCCCGTAGTGAATACTCAAATGCAGTTCAAACAGGAAATCGATCGCCGCCGGTAACAGGCCGATGCGAGTGCAAACCATTCTATTTAGAACGCCCGCGCCCTGTTACTTATTTGCCGATGACTGTTTTCTAATCGGATTGAGGATTTTTCCGCTGGTATTAAATAGTTCTAATTCTCCACCTGTTGGCAATTAATTATTATTGCATCATAAACCTCTTCTATGCACACCCGATCCGTAGCAGTTTTTTGTGGTTCCAGGCAAGGTGCCAGGCAGGCTTATGCGAAAGATGCCGCTGAATTGGGAATGCTTTTGGCCGCGCTGGACCTCAACCTGATTTATGGAGGTGGCAGAATTGGGATGATGGGCGTTCTGGCCGATTCCATGCTGCAACACGGAGGAAAAATTACAGGAGTGATACCCAGGATACTGGTTGAATGGGAACAGCAGCATGCCGGCTTAACGGAGTTGATCATTACCGAAAACATGCACCAGCGTAAAAAGACCATGTATGAATTGTGCGACGCGGCGGCAGTACTGCCGGGTGGATTTGGCTCACTCGATGAAATGTTTGAGATGCTCACCTGGAACCAATTGAATATTCACGATAAGAAAATTTTCCTTCTCAATACACAGGGATACTACAATTACCTGATCGCTCATATCAGGCATGCAGCGGCCGAAGGATTTCTTTACGATGAATTCGAGAAGCGGGTTTATTTTTGTTCTTCTCCCGCGGAACTCATCAACTGCCTTCCTTAGAAATTATAACCGATTGTAAAAAAGACTTTGCTGCCATAAGGTGATCGTGGATCCTGTACCAGATCGTACTGCAACATGGCTATCATAGCACCCCTTCCTGCCGGCAATACGCCACCGGCGCCAGCCAGAACAGAGGGCACAAATTTACCGGGGAGCTTTAGATTGGTGCCATCGGCTAATTTTCGTTTGCCCCAATTATAATTGAGTTCCGGCTGCATCTGCAACAATAGGAATTGTATGGGGTAAACCCGTGCAAAAACATTGACGCCTGTATTCCCAAAATTATCCCTGTAGGCTTCGGTATTGCTTGGGAAATATCTTGTTTTGAAACTGCTATAAATAAAATTTACTCCGGCTCCCGCAGCAAAATATTTGTTAAAATGGTAACCCACCTGAGGGGAAACATTTACCAGGGTGTAGTCGCCGAAACTCAGTCCAAAATTTCCTCCAAAAAAAAGTTTTGAAGGATCAAATCCCTTTTTTTCCACAGGCTGTTCTTCCTGCGCCTGCAAATGACCAAAGCAAACCGCGCCAAGCAACAGCATCATTGCGAAACATTTCTTCATGTGTCAAATATTTTACCGGCATTCAGAATATTATTGGGATCGAATACTTTCTTGATCCCCCTCATTATTTCCAATTGATTGTTGTTAAAAACTATATTCATGTATTCTTTTTGAACCAGCCCGATACCATGTTCTCCTGAAATAGTTCCTCCGAGACTATAAACCAGTTCAAATAAGGCCCTCAGGCATTTCACCATCGCAGGATCCTCCAGGCTATTCAACGTTCCTTCCTTCCTGATTCGTATGTGCAGATTGCCATCTCCCGCATGCCCATAGCAAACCGCATGAAAATCATATTCACGTCCCAGTTTCTTCACCCCCCTGATTAGTGTGGGTAATTCTGCCCTGGGCACAACTGTGTCTTCTTCTATCGTATAGCCCTTCAATTTTACGGCTTCGGCAACCCTCCTCCTCAGTTTCCACAATTCTGCCTTCTGCCTTGCATCATCCGCAAAATAAACTTCTCCGCAATCGTATGCTGTTAAGAGTTCGCTAATTGATTCCATTTCACTCATGAGTGTGTCAGGATGATTTCCATCCACCTCTATGATCAGATGCGCTTCCGTATCATCGGCAATCGGTACGGGCGAACTGCCCAGCATCTCACTCACTATCTTCAATGCATCTATTTCCACCAGTTCCAGAGCACTGGGCGTAAAGCCGGCCCTGAAAATGGCGCTCACGGCCTCACCGGCCTTTTCCAGGGAACGGAATGGAACAAGCATCAGGAGATCATATTTGGGCAAGGGAATAAGTTTCAACACAATCCTGGTGACTATTCCTAATGTGCCTTCACTCCCAACCACCAGTTGGGTGAGATTGTATCCGGTTGAATTTTTCAAAACGTTCGCGCCAGTCCAAATGATTTCTCCACTGGGCAGCACCATCTCCAGGTTGATAACATAATCCCTGACTACTCCATATTTTACTGCCTTGGGTCCACCGCTGTTTTCCGCAATATTTCCGCCAATAAAACAGGAACCCCGGCTGCTCGGATCGGGAGGATAGAATAATCCTTTGGCTTTTACGGCATCCTGCAGCACTTCAGTGATTACACCCGGTTCGGTAATAGCCTGCAGATTGCGCTCGTCAATATTTATGATGGAATTGAGCCGCTCTGTGGAAATAACTACCCCGCCCAACTGTGGAAGGGCTCCTCCGCTCAGTCCCGTACCCGCGCCCCGGGGGGTAACGGGAATCAAACGTCTGTTGCATATCTTCAATATCTCACTAATCTCATTTGCATTCCCCGGCCTCAATACCAGGTCTGGCAAATAATGCAGCATTTCCGTTTCATCCCGCGAATAGTTTTCCAGCGTTTCACCATCGGCAATTACATGTTCATCTCCTACTATCTTCCTGAATTGGCCGATATCTTCCTGGCTGATCTTTTCCTTTACTGGGTTCATGTTTATAAATTTCAACAATGCATGTAAAAATCGGAAATGCTGTCCATTTCAGGAAATCCTGATATTTCTTCACTTTTTACCAGTTGAATCCCCGGCCCCCCTGGAATGGAAAGCTCCGGATCTCAAACCAGATAGAGCCCTTGATTGGCCAACCAGCAAGACCAGCCTTGATTTCATTTTTTTTTCTTAAAAAAACTAAATGCTGATGCAACATTTTACGAATATCATCGTACTTTTATACGAAGGAAATCGTATTAAATCATTCAAAGTAAAAATAGCCAGTATGACACAAAAAAAATCAATGCAAAGAGCCATAGTATCAGGAGCACTGGCGGCCTGCCTGGGCATAAGCTCCATGGCCTGGGCTTTTCATGAAAAAGTGCCATATCATTCGGGGAATCCGATTCCGGGAACACGCGTTCCCATTTCCGTTAGTGATACCATTCCGTCGGAAAAAAAGATTCAACAAAAAGTAGAATCGGAGGTGATTGACAGATCCATGGAAGAAATTAACCGGGCCCTGAAAGACCTGAACATTGAATTGAAAAAAGTGGATTTGACCGATTTGCGCCTGGAAATGGGAAAAGCGATGAAGGAGATTGACATGAAAGATATCCGTGTTGAAGTAGAGACTGCCTTGAAAAATGTGGAATGGGATAAGATACAGGATGAAGTTAATAGAGCCATGAAGGATGTGAAAGTAAATGTTGACCTTGACATCGTGCAAAAAAGCCTGGAGGCCAGCAGGGAAGCATTGAAAGAAAATTGGGAAAAGGCCTGGAAAGATGAAATGAAAAAAGCCGGAGTAGAAATGCACCGCTTAAAGAATTTCCTTTTGGGCCTTGAAAAAGACGGATTGATAAAGAAGGGAGAGCCCTATACAATTGAGATCAAAAATGGAGAACTATTCATCAACGGCAAAGAACAACCCAAAAATATAACTGACAAATACCGGAATTCAGAAGAGTACAAGAGCTATTTCAAAAAAGACGGAAATTTCAAAATTAAATCAAACGGGAAAGATGATCAGGAAGATGATGATGATCTGATTTAGGATCAAGACA
This sequence comes from uncultured Bacteroidota bacterium, assembly GCA_937902875.1. Lineage (GTDB taxonomy): Bacteria > Bacteroidota > Bacteroidia > Chitinophagales > Chitinophagaceae > PSRI01. The sequence continues at coordinate 13,021 of CALFNL010000265.1, forward strand.
AAATGCGGGAGCCCTGATTTATTGCTTTCAAATTATGCTTTGCTGGCGACCGGTTTGCGTTTCCGCGATTCATTGAGAGTCATTGCCAGCAAGGGTTTTCCATTCATATTTTGGAATGAAGCCCGTGCTATTTTTTTTGTTAAATTTCATTGACCGAATATGGCGTTTGCAATAATATCCGGTTTAATATGTTCTTGCATGAAACCGGCGTGCGGCGAAACTTAAACTGAAAAGATCCTGCCGGGAACTCATACAAATATTATTGGGCATGATCATCAGCAAGACAAGATTTTTCCTGCTGCTAATGGGGTTGGTGATCACTCCATTTCTTGCATATAAGTTCATATGGATCTTAAAGTCGGAAAAAACTATTGGTACCATGTGCTTTGTTAGCAAGAGTTACAGTGGCCAAATAGTGCATGTTTTCTCTGTCATTAATTTTATCAGGGGCAAAGACACCATTTGGTTTCACAGCAATGACAATATCCTGTTTCGCCGTGGAGAAATAGTTCCGGTAAGGTATCAAAGGCATGACCCCAATGACGCGAGAGTGGACATATTCGTTTCCATATGGGGCGACACACTGGGCTATGGCGGGGTGTTGCTATTGATAGTCATGATCATGTTCCTGCATCCGGAAGTGGTTCCCCGCGGTTCAATACTTTTGCTGATTACCAAAAAACCATTTATCAGGTTGTCGTGATTCCGATTCATTCCGTCGGGCGCCAGCCTGCTTACAGGTTTGGTGAAACATATCATTTTCTATTCTCTCACATGGCTTCCTTTCAACTACCAGTTAAAAAAGCTCTTCGCATTATAATAGCAGATATCGCCGACAATTTTTCCTATCCATGGAATATCTGCAGGCAATTCTCCTCTCTCTATTTCCTCTCCAAAAATATTACAGAGCAGGCGCCTGAAATATTCATGCCTGGGAAACGACAGGAAGCTCCTGCTGTCGGTGAGCATGCCCACGAACCGACTCAGCAAACCTATATGGCTGAGTGCATTGATCTGCCGTGTCATCCCATCCTTTTGATCCTGGAACCACCAGGCAGAGCCATATTGAATTTTCCCGGCAATGGAGCCGTCGTTGAAATTTCCGGTCATGCTGGCCATTAGTTCGTTGTCTGCCGGGTTAAGATTATAAAGAATGGTTTTTGTCAATTGGTTATTGCAGTCCAGGCTATCCAGGAACCTGGCAAGGGGAGCGGCATGCTGAGAGTCTCCAATGGAATCCCAGCCTGTGTCGGAACCCAGTTTAGCAGTCTGGCGGCTGTTATTGTTTCGCAGCGCGCCCAGGTGAAACTGTTGCACCCATCCCTTTTCCCAGTCCCATATGGCAAATTGGAACAGAAGGGCCGATTGGAATTTTGCCGCTGCTTCCTGAGATGGGTTATGACCAGATAGTATAGCCGAAAATATTGATTCGATCTCCTTTTCTGTATATTCTTCCAAATGCATCTGTGCTATTCCATGATCGGATACATTGCATCCCTTTGAAGCAAAATAATCGTGACGCAACTTCAGAGCCTTCAGAAAATCTTTGTAGGAGCCAATGGAAACATTGCTAACGGATTCAAGCCTATCAACATAGTCATTGAACCGGGCGGCATTACTCACTTCCGCAGCCCTGTCTGGCCGGAAAGTGGGCAGCACTTTTATCTCAAACCCATCCCTCTGAATCCTGGCATGATGTTCCAGGTCAGATACCGGGTCGTCGGTGGTGCAAATCACTTCCACATTCATCTTTCGGAGCAGATTGCGAACGGAATAATCAGGGCCTTGCAGGAGCGCGCCAGTAGATTCGAAGATCTTTTTAGCTGAATGGAGATCCAGCAGATCATGAATTCCGAAATATCGCTGCAGTTCCAAATGGGTCCAATGATAAAGGGGATTGCGCATTGTATAAGGAACTGTAGCCGCCCATTGTTCAAACTTCCTGAAGTCTGACTGATTTCCCGTGCAAAAACTTTCATCAACACCATTAGTCCTCATGGCCCTCCACTTATAATGATCCCCGTTCAGCCAGGCTTCTGTGATATTTTTGAAGCTGACATCGGTGGCAATTTGGTCAGGAGGCAGGTGACTATGAAAATCAATGATGGGTATCTCCTTTGCATACTCGTGATATAACCTTTGCCCAGCCCTGTTGTGCAAGAGGAAATCTTCGTCCAGAAATTTTTTCATAATAATGTTTAATTCTTTAAGGGTTCACACAATGCCTGTTGAAATCGTTTCGGCCACGCCTTTTTCCATCATGAGTTCCAGTTCTTTTTTCACCAATTGCGGGAAACCCTGAAGAAGAGAAAGATCATGGCCCCAGAGTTCAGTTTCCCTGAGCACCTGATCCACCAACCCCGATGGAGCCGATTGCCGCCAGATTTTGGAAAACCAGGCGGCCTTATCATCATGCAGCGCATAATATTTCCCATTCCGCAATCCGAAATATTTTCCATTTTCTTCTTTTTCGACCCGCATGAACAGGATGTAAGCGGCGAATCCTTTTGCGAATAATGGGGGGGCCCCATGATAGAGATCATAATATTTCAGTAAGATTGGAATATCTCTCAATTTCATCTTTGAAGAATATTGCAGGCTGATGCTAAGCCATTGGTGGTGGAGATGCGGATTGCGAAAACGATCCAGCACCTTGCCCCCAAAATCAAGTGCATCATTTTCCGGCACCGGGTATGGAATGGCTTTTGCAATTTCCCGCAGCATGATATCTTCTATGAATTGGCACATGATCTTATCATTCATGGCCTGCACTACGTTGTCGAAACCACTCAGGTAAGCCGCGGCGCAGCAGATGGTGTGCACACCGTTGAGCAATCGCAATTTCAATTCACGAAAAAGATTGATGTCAGGAGCCACTATTACGGCCTTGTCCACGGCCGCAAAACTCAGCCTATCCGCCACTTTTTTATCTCCTTCAATCGCCCAGAGCCGGTATGATTCCGCAATAATCATCAATTCATCTGTATAGCCCAATTCATTTTCAATGGCGTGTTTCACTTCATGTGCCGGCCTGCCCGGAACTATGCGGTCAACCAGTGAATCGCAAAACTGATTGCAGGTTTCAAGCCATTTTTGGAAATGGTCGCCTAATGCATTGCGCCTGCATAATTCCATTATGATTGCCTTCAATTGCTTTCCATTATTGCTGATGAGTTCTGTTGGTACCACCACTGTTCCGGATTCCTCGCTTCCATTGAAAGCCTTGTATCGCTCATACAGAAAAGCGATCAATTTTCCCGGGAATGAAGATGGGGGTTGGTCCCCAATATGATCATCGACCAGTTGAATGCCCACTTCAGTGGTATTGGAAATGATCAGGTTCATGTTTGGGTTATGGGCGCATTGCAAAATATCCTTCCATTGGGTGGAGGCCTGGAGCACCCGGCTAACGGAGGCGTTGATAATATTTTCCTCGATCAATTGACCAGCTTCCATTCCCCGCACGCAGAGCGTATATAGTCCGTCCTGATTTGCGAAAGCAGCCGCATCTCCGCTTTCCGTGGATTTCACCATTACGATTCTCCCATTGAAAATGCCCTGCTTATTGGCCTGGTCTATGAAATAATCCGGAAGGCCACGGAGCAGGCTTCCTGTTCCAAATTGCAGTACCCTTTCAGGCAAATTCAAAATGTCCTCATTAGGTATTTCAATTTTCCCCGGCCTGATGTATTGCAGATTAGTTTTGGAAAGAATCATGGCTGTTTCGGCCCGTATTTAAGTAGAGGCGTCAAAAATTAAAACAAAAAATGGAATTCAGGTTCGTTTCTGCTATCAATCCAAAAATATTTCGGATCAGAACCTTGGGACGGGGCATTGCGTTTGGCGAAGACTACCATTATTCACATTGTAGAATCCTTCATGGATCAGCGCGAATTCAGAAGCCCCCTGCGCATTATTGTAGTTCTTGAGTGAAGAAGTAGTTGCATCAAAAGAGAATGTGATCATGAGAGATTTCCATTGGTAGCCGATCATTGGTATGAAAGCGTCACCGCCGCGGTAGTATAGTCCTCCTATCACCTGCTGTTCTCCGTCACCAGACAGGTTATAGTTGGCATGCATGCCAATTGTAAATTCCCTGGACCTGGCCTGCGTTGTGAAATAAGCGCCGGGGCTGATGATTACCTGGTCGTTCAATTTCAATACAGCGTCTGCGAACGCGATATATCTCCTTGGAATTTTATTGTCATAACCAGGCACATCATTGAAGAAGCTTTCCTTAGGCGCATTGATGTGTTGAACGGAGGCGCCGCCATGGAGGTAAATATTATCTGTTGGGAACCAGGCATAGTTGAGGCCAACCTGAACGTCCAGATAATTGATGCTTGTAGCCGCAAAGTTCTCACCACTTGGAGCGCCTACGTCGAAAAATTTACCATTCCATTGATTGTCGTAAGTGAATTTGGTCACATCCACGCGTTTATTCGCCCAGCCCAGGTTAAATCCTGCAGACAGCAAGCCAGTGGATCCCAGCATCTGGTGATAGGCCGCGGATCCATATATCTTGGTAGAGGTGAGATTTCCACTGCCGGCAACATCATGCAAAATCACCCCGCCCAAGCCTACCCATCCGGATTCGAAGCGATCTCTGAAAACCTGTGCATCACCAAAAACGCTCATGGTCTTAAATGGAACCGGTATGCTGGTCCACTGTTGCCTGTAGTTGGCGCCCAACCGGTAGTCATGATCGGGCAGGAATCCGGTATTGGCAGGATTGGTAGTTAATGGTGAATTGAAGAATTGCGAAAAATGGAGATCCTGTGCATATGTGAAAGGACCATGACCAATTGAAAAGACAATACACAAAACCACCAAGAATGATCGCCGCCATCTGCCGAAGAAGGCGACGGTATATGCTCGCGGCTGTTTGTCCAAATGCCCTGGAAAAAGAGCAGCACCAGCATCATTTGCCAAGGCACCCGCATAATCTGGTATGTGAACAATTTTTTTCATAGTATCCATCATTCCTCAAATCAAAACATTTTCATTAAAACGACGGTCACTCTATCTCAATAACGTAATGTCTCCCTTTTTAGTTGTTCTTGTTCCATCCGTAAACTCCACTTCCAACGTATAAGCATAAGCATCCAAAGGCTGCAAGACTCCCTTGTATTTACCATCCCATCCCTGGTTGCGATCGGTGGTTTGGAAAACCATTTGTCCCCATCTGTTATAGATACGGAAAATCATTTTACCAATAGCATAACCCCTCACTTTTACCTCGTCATTCACTCCGTCGCCATTGGGGCTGAATGCATTGGGTACGGCAATCAGTGGCGTCACAATGGCCTGCACCGCTGTGCAAACGGTATCTGTGCAGCCGAATTGATTATAGGCTACGAGGCAGGCATTGAAGGTTCCGGTTGCATTATACTGGTGAACGGGGTTTACCTGGGTGGAACTATCTCCATCTCCAAATGACCACTTATAGCGCACCGCGTTTGTGGAAGTATTGGTAAATGTTGTGGGCGTATTTTCCAGTGATGGTATGGGACTGAAACTGAATCCTGCCGCTGGCCGGGGATGCACGTTGATGGTAAATGTTGTAGTATCACTGAGGTTACAGGTAGATGGATCATCGGCAATCAGTGTAACCAGGTAGCTGCCTATGGTATTGTATAAATGCGTAGGAGAGAAATCGGTAGAGGTGGTGCCGTCGCCAAAATCCCAGCGGAACGTTTGGCCGGCCACCGTAGTATTATCAAAAGTTGCCAGATGCGGAACGCAACCATCGGGCGATGTAGTAAATTGCGCGATCACATTGGGCGCCAGCCTGATGGTTTTTGAAACTGAATCAGGCGCATTGCAATAACTTGTGTCTGTCAGGATCAGGTTAACTATATAGGTGCCAGGAGCCGCATAGGAATGGTTGACAGGCAGGCTGCCCGTCACCACATTGGGGGTATTATCGCCAAAATTCCAGGTAAAGGAATTCAGACCGAAAGGCTTGCCTGGCGGGAATCCTGAGATATTGTTGAATTGATAGGTCAGGCTTTGGCAGGGAGGCAGTTTCACGGGATTGAAATCCAGGACCGCCCGGTCATTTCGCGCCCTGATGGTCACATAGGAAGTATCCCGCACGATACATTTACTGGAGTCTATGGCGATCAGCATTACCTGGTACACGCCGGTAGCATTGTACACATGACTCGTATCGAAGCTCGTAGTAGTCACTACCGGTGAGCCATCACCGAAATGCCATTCGTATTTGACGGCCTTTTTCAGCGTGTCTGAAAAATCCACTTTCAATGGAACGCAACCACTGGTATCATGCGGAACCCCGTTTATCGAAGCGAGGACACCGGCCTTCACGCCGCTAAAATCCATTTCTATTTTTACCGCCGCCAGGTTACAACTGTTAGGGTTACCCGAAGTTGGGCGCCATGCCCCCGGCGTTGTCGGGAAGGTGGCCGGAAAAGACGTAGCAAGGCAGTTGGCGCAGATGGCCTGGTAAATGATTCCATTAGCGTCAAAGCGGCTGGTGCCTCCGTCAACGTGGTCTCCAAATCCTCCCTGCTGTCCGAAAAATGCACCGAACAAGACACTGGTCGCATTTTTCTCCATCACAAAAAAGTAAAAGTCCCTTCCATCCGTTGTGCAGCCATTCGGATATACATTGCAGTTTTGAGTTGGCATTCCAAATGTACCCGCGGTGCCGAACGGATCGGTGGTACCCGGCTCGAGTGCTCCGCCCCATCCCGAAACATAAACGTTTTCACACCTGTCAACCAGAAAGGCGACCGGTGAAATATTCGGCGAGAAAGATCCGGAACCAAATACGGTAGAATACACAAAATCCGAAAGATCGGGCTTCAATTTGACGATAAACTGCTTGGAATTGGGAAGAAATGCATTTGCATTAACTACCGGCCAGTTGCCAGTGGTGATCCCCATCGCATAGGGAAATCCGCTATAGTCAAACTTCAATCCATACACGGCATCAATGCCTCCGGTTCCCAGGTAAGTAGTCTTTATCAAAGTTCTTCCGTCATTACTGATGATGCTTACAAAGCCATCGCACACACCGCCATTGAATGCGGGCTCTTTCACACCAGACTTATCTCCCGGAAAATCATTGCTGATCGTGGCCCCTCCCACATAAATATTATTGTTAACAGGATCCAGCGCCATCACGAAAGCGCCGTCTTCTTTGGAGCCTCCGATATAGCTGCTGAATAGCACACTGTTAACATTAGGTGATAATTTCAAAACCACACCGTCTTGAAAACCCCCGCCAAACGTTCCCTGAAATGCATTGGAAGTTGGAAAATTTGAGGACTGCGTGCAGGATGCTATGTAAATATTATTGGCTGCATCGAGGATCACTTCACTCCTGGAATCGTCCCCATAAAAATTATTTATTCGATCAGGACCTGTTCTGCTCGTCTTGATATTGATGGCATCATCTCTATCACCTCCGATTCTCATGGATCCTACCAGAGCAGTGCCGGAATCATTCAATTTGGTAACGCCCAGGTCCCAACCACCCCCGGTTCCCACAAGATTACCGGCAGGAAACAATGGGTAATTGTCGGAAGAAGTTCTCCCGATCACCACCAGTTGTCCCTGCTGATCCACGAACATACTATGAGGATGGTCGTTACCACTGCCGCCGATATAGGTGGCATATACCCTGTTTCTGCCTGTGGAACTGAATTTCATGATGCCAATATCAACCGGCTCATTAGAAGTTCCTCCCTGGTAAGTAGTTTGGAATGCACCTATTGAAACGGGAAATCCGTTTCCAAATACTATCCCGCCTGAGTAGAAAGTGCCGTCAGGCCCAAAAGTTGCTGTATAACCCCATTGATCAACCAGGCTGCCAGTAAAAGTGGAAAATTTTAATGCGGGATCTATCACCAGAATTTCAGAAGGTGAATAACCTTTCACCTTGAATTTTATGATATTGCCGGAAGTTAATACGTATTTGCATTCCACTTCCTCCCTACCGCTATTCCTGGCATGGTAGGAATAAGGCTTTAATTCATTCACATCACCTACTGAAGTGTGTATGTTGAGCTGCTTATTCTTTATTTCAAGTTTGTCTGCACCTTCATATTTCATTGTAATCCTGTTGAGGTCGGCGCCCGGGTACACAACAATATCATATTTCAACTGCCCTGCCTGCGCATAGTATCTTACGTCCACGCTCGGATAGACATTCTTATAGGTGATTACCTGGTAGATCTTGCAACCGGAGGCCCATTTGGAGGGGTCATTTCCTAAAAAATAATTTTCATAGGAATCGATGGCCTTCTCACGGACGATCTCCGGATCGGGGTTGCCACCCACGAAACTCATCGAGTATGCATGAGAGTGTAATACCAGCGGTTTATCCTGCAAGGGATCGCCGGTTGGTTTCTTAGGATTATCCCGGTCAGTGGCTGAGGATTTATTGTTTGGCGATTTCCCGCCATCCTCTTCCAAACCTCCATGCATCCTCGCAGCCAACTTCTTCATGTCATTGGGGCTATGTAATAAAACAGTATATCCATGGCGCTGCAGGAAGAACGCGCCGGCATTGATATCTCCTTTGAATTGAACCTGCTTGTCCCACTGACCCTTATTCTCAACAAACTCTACGGATTGCTGGGCAAATGCTGTGGGGATCGCAAGAAAAGATAGAAAAACCAGGAATATGTGGGATTTAGAAGTCAAGATATTTTCTAGTTAATTGTACAGATTCGGAAAATGATAGTTATTCATAAGTAAATTACGAAATCTTACTCCATAGGGTTTGCCCCTTTTGAGAATCAAGCCACTGCTTTAACCTCAAATTAACGGCCGATCCCAATTCCGGGTCAGATTCCAGCAAATCTTCAGCCAATGTTTTGGCGGATTCTAACAAATGTTTATCTCCCACAATACTGGCGAGTTTGAAATTGAGCATGCCGCTTTGCCTGGTACCCTCTATGTCTCCGGGTCCCCTCAGTTCAAGGTCTTTTTCTGCGATCCTGAAGCCGTCGTTGGTGGCCACCATCATTTTAAGACGTTCCCGGGATTCAGCGGACAACTTCTTGCTGGTTAATAAGATGCAATAACTTTTTTCCGCACCCCTCCCCACCCTGCCTCTCAACTGGTGCAATTGCGAGAGCCCGAATTTTTCAGCGCTTTCTATCACCATTACTGTTGCATTGGGAACATTCACGCCAACTTCAATCACCGTAGTGGATACCATGATCTGAGTCTCTCCCTTTACAAAGCGTTGCATGTTTACTTCTTTTTGCTCCCCATTCATTCTTCCATGAACCATGCTGATCCAATAAGACGGCTCTGGAAAATAGGCCTTCACATTTTCATATCCTTTCATCAGATTCTCGTAGTCCAATTTATCACTTTCCTCAATCAAAGGAAAAATTATATATATCTGCCTTCCTTTGCTGATTTCAGACTTGATGAAATCCATTACCTGTGAGCGCCTGTCTTCAAAGCGATGCACCGTAGTGATGGGTAGTCGCCCGGGTGGCATTTCATCCATTATGCTGTAGTCAAGGTCGCCATACGCAGTCATGGCCAGTGTTCTTGGAATGGGAGTGGCTGTCATCACCAGTATATGAGGAGCTAATGCAGACTTTTTCCACAGCTTTGCCCTTTGTGCAACGCCAAAACGATGCTGTTCATCCACAATCACCAGGCCCAGGTTCCCGAACTGAACGTCGTCTTCAATCAAGGCATGTGTGCCAATCAAGATTTGTATGGTTCCACTTTCAGCGCCGGCCAATATCTTTTTCCTCTCAGCACGCTTAGTCGATCCCGTTAGTATTTTCAATTGCAATGGCATATTCTCCAAAAGCGCTGAAATGCCCGCATAGTGTTGCCTTGCTAGAATTTCGGTAGGCGCCATGAGGCAGCTCTGGTACCCATTGTCTGCAGCGAGCAACATGCTGAGGAGCGCCACTATGGTCTTTCCGCTGCCTACATCGCCCTGCAGGAGCCGGTTCATTTGGTGGCCGCGGGCCGTGTCCTGCCTGATTTCCTTCAACACTTTTTTTTGCGCCCCCGTCAATTCAAAGGGCAGATATTTTTCGTAAAAAGTGTTGAACAATGCTCCAACATGACCAAAAAGGAGGCCTTTGGAATAGCGATGCCGTTGGGAACGGATCATGCCCAGCCGCAATTGTGCCAGAAAAAGTTCTTCAAACTTGAGTCTGTTCACGGCCCGTTCGTAGGCAGCAGGGTTTGGGGGAAAATGAATATTCCTGAATGCTTCATATCTCGGCATCAATTGCATTGCACTGAGGATGGGTTCGGGTAGGTTTTCTGGAATATCCGCTTCCCGCAGGAGCCCCATCAACGTATAGATCAATTTCCCAATCTGCCTGCCATTGAGCCCCCTCACCCTCAATTTTTCCGTGCTGGGATAGATGGGTTCCAGGAATGGCTTGCCTTCTGTTTTTTCCCTCGTGACCAATTCCATTTCGGGATGGGTGAGCTGTGGCTTTCCCATGAAATAGCTGAGCTTCCCAAAAACCAACCATTCCTGCCCTATGGCAAGTGATTTTTGTATCCAGCTGATTCCCTGAAACCAGGTCAGTTCCAGAATGCCAGTATCATCCTGTAATAGCGCTACCATTCTCTTCGCCCTTTTTTCTCCCAGTACTTCAATGGAGATGATGCTTCCCGAAACCTGTATGTATTCAAGTGAAGGGTTGATGCTTGCGATTTTCTTCACTTCGGTCTTGTCGATATGCCGGAAAGGAAAATGTTCGAGCAGGTCCTTGAATGTGAATATCTGCAATTCCTTTTTTAGCAGGTCGCCACGCAAAGGCCCGACTCCTTTGAGATATTCAATGGGATTTGATAATATAGTACTGTTGTTCCTGATAAGATTTCCTTGAGATGACTGGGCAAAAATAATTGAAACCGGCTTTGAAAATTGCGGCATGATATCAGGCCCAAAATCTTCAACTGCTGAACTGAATTCCGGGTTTCCGGCTTAGGGCCTGCCAGAATAATAATCTGAAAAAAGGCCCTGGATCTTAGAATGGCCGTCCATATGCAAGATCCCCTGAAATTATTAATCATCCCGAAATGACCAACCAGACTGGCTTTCAGCGGTCATAGGCCCCTTGGTCTTTCCTTATTTCACATATACCTCTATGGTTCCTTTGGTATCGCCTCTCCGTGGCGCATAGAAAGAATCGATCATCCGGTAATGCTTTTGGAGCGAATCCCTTATCCGGAAGGGATAGAAATTATTGAGTGAAGGAATATTCTCAAAAAGTACTAAGTCATAATATTTGTCCCCAATCCTGCTTTCAAACATCCTGGCTTCCCGATTGAACATCCCAACTCCCAGGTGGAACCACAATGGATATTCCGGCCCTCGTTCCAAATGATATGGAATTGCGGCGGCCAGTGGAGTGAGCTCCGACATATTCAACACCCTCAAGTCTTTATTAGTCCTAACCAGGTCCAGGTTCATAATCCGTTTTATACCCTCCACCGTGGGAGCGGGCATATATATTTTTTTGAAAACAGGTAAATCTGAAAAGACCCATTTAGATTGGGGGATCTTAGTTGTATCGAGGTCATAGATATAATTATGCCTGTTCACAAGGTTCTCTCCTGTTGGGGACAAATTGGCTGACTCCCCGGCACTGGTTCGCGCGGCTATACGTTGAATATAGGTCCAGTACACATGGCTCCACCAAAGCAATACTCCTGCTCCGCAAAAGATTACTACAAAGAATTTATCAAAATTCAGGCGAAGCTGTTTGGCAAGAAAACTTATTATGAATACGAAAGCAAAACTGTGAAAGAAAATATTATTGTCGGGGGGCGTATAACTTGTCACCTGAAATATGACCGCTTCCACGAGAATGCCCAGTGTAAGCAGCAGAAAAATTAAGGATTGTTTATTTCCCTTTGCCGGCTTCCAGCTTTTATAATCGGCGAGTATGATCAATGAAATGAGGAAAATGTAGAATTTCAGCCAGTCTGAATTTCCGAAAAATTCATCTGCCACTTCCATAAGTGAAAGCCTGGCATTATGGGGTGGCTGGCCATGATTGAACCAATAGCCAAATTCGTATTGAGTGAGTGGCCATATGACCAGGATCATGATCAGGGCAAAAAATCCAATGTAAACCAACAGTGCCCACCAATTTTTTTTCGTCCAGCAATGGTACAGTAGTAAGGCGCAACAAATGAGAAATGCCATACCCCCGCCATCCTGCTTGGTAAAAAATGAAACAAAGGTAAAAACTGCGGCCAGTAAGAGCCAGGGAAGCCGGTATTTTGATCCACTGTAAAAAATATATTTCATCAGAAATGCCAGAGCCACAAATTCGTACACGATCACCGTATGATTGTACCAGGGCCAGAAATTAAAAAAGGAATACGACAAACAATAAAGCAGCAAGGCGGTTACACGAATGCCCGGATGAACATCCAGGCTTTTGAGTATGGATCTGAAAGCAAGTGCCGATACGATATTCAGGAAGGCCTGGGCTTTTATGAGGGTTATCATAGCGGGACCGAATAATTTAAAAAAGAGAGCCGGCACCACCCAGTACATGCCGCCCATGGGTATGCCAAAGTCACGAAATGGCAATTGCCCCAGGCTCATCCTATAAGCCCCTTCCCAGGAGAGGAAAATATTTACCCGGTAAGGAAATGTTATAAACAGCGGCACGCAGGCCAGAACCACAATAATCAGTATCTCGGCAGCACTCAATAATTTTTTTTGAATCATTCTGAATACGGGATTGATTTGACTGTAAATGTATAAACGAAATAAAGAATTTATACTATCGTTATGGGATAAGGTATTATTATCACATATTAAGATCCGGCATCAGGCTGTAATTATTACGCATTAGTTCGTATTTTGGCGACCAATACAATACAAAGTGGCATATATTAAATTATTGAGGCCAAAGGATTGGGCCAAGAATCTGTTCCTTTTTGTGCCCTTGTTTTTTGCGGGGGAAATCTTTCACCTTGACAAGATAGTGAGCATTGCCTGGGGATTCCTGGCTTTTTGCTGCATTGCCAGCAGCATTTATATCCTCAATGATTTTCGGGACCGGGAAGAGGACAAAAAGCACCCTTTTAAACGCATGCGACCGCTGGCCTCGGGCGCCATTAAACCTGCCACGGCGTTGATCATTTTTGCCCTTTTAGTCGTCACCGGCATGGGTTTGGCTTATTGGATCAGAGATAAATTTCTTTTTGTTCTGGCCATTTATTTTGTACTGAATGTGGCTTATTCATTTGGATTAAAGAATGTGCCGATCCTTGATATCATTATTGTGGCCATTGGTTTCGTGCTCAGGATCAAGGCCGGGGCCGTAATTGCAAAAGTGGGATTGTCAGAGTGGCTCAATATCATGGTTTTTCTGCTGGCACTATTCATGGCAATCGGCAAGAGGAGGGATGACGTGCTGTTGAAGCTGTCATCGGGCACCGATATGCGAAAATCAATCAGGGGATATAACCTGGATTTCCTGAATGTGTTACTGGCATTGGTGTGTGCGGTAATCATCGTGGCTTATTTCATGTACACGATGTCATCCGAAGTGATCGACAGGTATGGAACCTACCGACTTTACTATACCTGCCTTTTTGTATTAGCAGGAATTATGCGATATTTGCAGATCATTTACGTTCAATCAGACTCCGGGTCTCCTACCCGCATCCTTTACAAAGACCGCTTCATACAAATTTCAATACTCCTCTGGATAGCCACCTTCTACGTGATTCTATACATGAAAGACGTAACATTGTTCAAATGATGAGAAAGAAAATTGCCAATTGGGGCAACTATCCTGTGATGGAGAGTGATGAAAAATCATTCAGTTTTACGGATCAGCTCACAAAACTTCTTCAGGAAAAGGATTCCATGATTGCAAGGGGTAACGGGCGCTGTTATGGGGATGCTTCCCTTGCAGCAAATACAATTTCTACCCTGAAGTACGACAAGATCCTTGGCTTCGACACCAGGAATGGGATTTTTGAATGTGAGTCAGGCATCACTCTCGACAAAGTGCTGGAGGTAATTGTTCCGCAGGGCTGGTTTCTTCCCGTGACGCCGGGCACAAAATTCATCACCGTGGGGGGAGCCATCGCGAGTGACGTTCATGGTAAGAACCATCATGTGGACGGCGCTTTTTCGAATCATGTATTGGAAATGGATCTGATGCTATATGATGGAACGATTATTACCTGTTCTCCATCACTCAATGCCGATCTCTTCCAGGCAACCTGCGGCGGCATGGGCCTTACCGGAGTGATCACCAGGACCAAATTTGACCTCAAGAAAATTACCACGTCCTTTATCAGGCAAAAAAAGATAAAGGCTGGAAACCTGCAGGAAATCATTGAATTGTTTGAAGAATACAAACACTATACTTACTCCGTAGCATGGATAGACTGCTTAAAAAAAGGGAATAGTTTCGGGCGGAGTATACTAATGCTCGGCGAGCACGCGGAGCTGGAGGATTTGAATGAAAAGCAAAAGAAGGATCCACTCGCCCTGCCCAAGAAGAAGCTGATTACTTTCCCTTTTAATCTTCCCTCCTGGGTGCTTAATGAATTCTCCATAAAAGCATTCAATTTCCTTTTTTACAACAAGAGCAGGAGCAGGGAAGTGAATAATGTGGTTGGCTATGAGCCATTCTTTTACCCCCTCGATGCCATTTTACATTGGAACCGGGGCTATGGAAAGAAGGGATTTGTGCAATACCAGTTTGTACTGCCCCTTAAAAGCAAAGCGGGCCTGGCAGAGATTCTGCATCGCATATCAAACAAGGGATTGGGCTCCTTCCTGGCCGTGCTGAAAGTATTTGGGAAACAGGAAAGCCTGGTGTCTTTTCCGATGGAAGGCTATACCCTGGCACTTGATTTTCCGGTAAGGAAAGGCTGGTTTGAGTTCCTTGACGAATTGGATGGGATTGTTCTGAAATATGGAGGGAGACTCTACCTGTCAAAGGACGCGAGAATGAAGCCCGAAGTATTTCGCGGAGGATATCCGCATGCGGGGGAATTTGAAACGATAGTAAAAAAGTTCAACCCTCATTTCAAATTCAATTCTGTACAATCCGATCGTTTACACATCACCCCGCAATAAATCCATTGCATTATGGCGACTGTTTTGATCCTGGGAGCAAGCTCCGACATGGCCATTGCCATTGCCCGGAAATTTGCCGAAGAAAAATATGATGTGCAACTGGCCGCACGACGCAAGGAGGAAATTTCGGCCCTGAAACCGGACCTTGCCATTCGCTACAATATCCAGTGCACGATCCATCATTTTGACGCGGAGGCCTTCTCCACCCATGAAGATTTTTATGAATCCCTTCAGCCAAAGCCCGATGTGGCAATCACAGTGTTCGGGTATATGAATGATAATGAAAAAGTAATCCGGGATCAAAAAGAAACGCTCAGGACCATTTTTGTAAACTACGCGGGCGCCGTATCCATACTCAATATTATTGCGCTTGATTTTGCTAAAAGAAAGCAGGGAACCATTGTTGGTATCAGTTCGGTTGCGGGTGAGAGGGGGAGACAAAGTAACTATGTGTATGGCAGTGCCAAGGCGGGTTTCACCGCCTATCTTTCGGGCCTCAGAAACAGGATGTATCGGGAAGGCGTACACGTAGTAACGGTATTGCCCGGCTTTGTGTACACCCGTATGACCGAAAATCTGCGATTGCCTCCATTGCTTACCGCCCAGCCCCAAGACGTGGCAAAAGCGGTTTGGCAAGGCGTTCGGAACAAAAAGAATGTTGTATACATAAAATGGTTCTGGAGATGGATCATGTGCATCATCCGGTGGATACCCGAATCCATATTCAAAAAGAAAAAATTGTGAACAGAGGAATAGCTTTTTTTGATTTTGACGGCACCATCACCACAAAAGACACGCTTTTTGAGATCATCAAATATCAAAAAGGCGGCAGCCGCTTTTATTGGGGTTTCATCCTTCTTTCCCCCTGGCTACTTGCCATGAAACTGAAACTCATATCAAACAGCCGTACAAAAGTGAGAGTGCTGCGCCATTTTTTCAGGAATGAGCCATTAGAGATTTTTCAGCAAAAATGTGATGCCTTCATAGAAAACAGAATGGGCCAACTGGTGCGTCCATTGGCCCTGAAGGCCATCAGGGAGCACCAGGCCAGGGGGCATGAAGTAGTAGTGGTGTCTGCTTCCGCGGAGAACTGGGTGCGCGGATGGTGTCATAGAATTCAAATGGCATGCATCAGCTCCAGGCTCGAGACAAGAAATGGCGTATTAACAGGAAATCTGGATGGTCCTAACTGCAATGGCCCGGAAAAATCGAGGAGGATCCTTGAGTTATACTCGCTTTCAGACTATGATGAAATATATTGTTATGGAGACACAAAAGGTGACAAGCCCATGCTGGAACTTGCCACCTTCGCATATTTCAAACCTTTCAGGAACTAGTTTATCTTAATAAATTTCTTCACAACCTTGTCCTGCCTGTCAACCCTGATCTCCACGAAATAGGTGCCCGAAGGAAGCTGCGATACGTCAACCGGTTTATTGAACAATGAATTGTCTTTTATGAATTCTTCATTGAGCACCACCCTGCCACTAACGTCGTAGAAGATAAGGCTGGACCTGCCCTTGGCATTTCCGTCGAGCTTAATGGTTACGGTAGTTCTGGCCGGGTTTGGATAGAGGGTCACGATGGGCACTTCCAATCTTGTTCCATCATTGCCTACTACCACATAAACCGTTCCTTTGGTTACGGCGCCCTTATTATCGGTTACAACCAATTCAAAAGCATAGGTGCCGGCACTCAATCCCGTTACAGTGGTGGTAGCGGCGGCGGGTGAGAGTATGCTCACCGAGTCTGATCCTGAAAGCAGGTTCCAGTTATAGGTGGCTATGGAACCATCTGGATCATATGATGCGGAACCATCCAGGGAAGCGCTGTTCGCCGGAAGACTCACATAGAGCGTGTCTGTAACCAGAACAACCGGCGAAACGTTGGACGTATTACTGCCTGTAACAGTCACGGTCACCTGATCCTTGGCTGTAGCGCCTTTATTATCGGTTGTAGTCAGTTCAAATACATATACGCCAGCCGCCGGGTTCTGCAAAGAGGGTTTGGCTGTATTTGAATTGGTAACAGTCAGCGGACTAGGACCGGAAATTTTAGACCAGCTATAAGTAGTGATACTTCCGTCCGGATCGTATGATTTACTTCCATCCAGGGCTACTGTGGCAATAGGTGCGGCTACGCTGATATCCGTGCCGGCATTTGCTATCGGTGCCTGGTTGGCAGCCGCATTTACAACCACACTCACCTGGTCTTTGGCAGTAGCTCCATCATTGTCCACAACAGTCAATTCAAACTGGTAAGTGCCCTGAACGAGATTAGTAATGGCGGTGCTGGCTCCCGTTGGATTGGAAATACTGAATTGTGAGGGCCCTGAAATCTTGGCCCAGGAATATGACACAATGCTGCCATCGGCGTCATTAGATGCTGAACCATTCAGGTTTGCGGTATTCGCGGGAAGGGTAATTGTCTGGTCTGATCCCGCATTGGCTATGGGTGGCAGGTTAGCCGCCGCATTCACAGTGATAGTGACCGAGGCCTGCGAAGATGCGCCAGCATTATCGGTTACCGTTACGCGGAATTTGTAAACTCCAACTACCAGGTTCGTTACAGTAGTGGCGCCATTCGCGGCATTGGTAATAGTATATTGAGCGGGACCCGAAAGGTGTTCCCATAAATATGCTGAGATTGTTCCGTCTGCATCGCTTGAGCCGGTAGCATCCAGCGTGCCCGTATTGGTTGGTAATGTAATGGATTGATTGGCGCCTGCTGATGCCACGGGTGGCTGATTGGCAGAATTGGTAACATTTATGATCACCACATCCTGACCCGTTGCGCCACTATTATCAGTTACGGTCAATCTGAATTGGTAAGAGCCCTGAACCAAATTGGTAACTGTTGTAGTAGCCGAGCCTGGGCTGGTGATTGTAAAGGTACCCGGACCTGCTATCTTGGTCCAGGCATAGGTGGTGATTGTTCCATCAGGGTCCTGTGATGCAGTACCGTCAAGCGTTGCTGAGCTGGCTGGTAATACAAGGTTTTGGTCAGGTCCGGCGCTGGAAACCGGGGGCTTATTGGGAGCAGGATTCACCGTAATGGTAACAGTGCTCTTTCCCGTTGCACCATTGTTATCAGTAACCGTCAGTTGAAATTGATATACACCCTGCGCCAGGTTATTGATTGTGGTAGCAGCTGACGCGGGGCTAACGATACTATACTGGGCAGGTCCGGAAACATAGGCCCAGGCGTAAGTGCTGATAGTTCCGTCAGGATCCGTTCCGCTCCCTGACAGGGAAACCGAATTCGTGGGCAGCGTGATTGTTTTATTTGCGCCTGCATTGGCAATGGGCGGCTGGTTAGCTGCGGCGTTTACGGTTACTACTACTGTGTCTTTCGCTACCGCACCCTTATCGTCAGTCACAGTCAATTCAAAGCTATACACTCCCTGCACAAGATTGTTAATGGCCGTAGAAGCGCTGTTTGCATTGGCGATTGAGAATTGTGCTGGTCCCGAAATCCTGGCCCAAAGATACCCTACCACCGTACCATCTGTATCGGTGCCGGTACCCGTTAATGTGACCGTATTGGTGGGCAGAATAATACTTTTATCCCCTCCCGCATCCGCTACCGGAGCCTTATTTGGCGGAGGAGGCGTAGTTGTATATTCATAGGCGCCAATATCATAGGCGCTACCGGTAGGCCTTGCATTGCCATCGTAATCCGTTACCACTCCATAAGTGCTGGTATTGGTACCCGTATTTACTGCGGGTGATAAAGCCTGCAGATGGAAATCCTTTGTGGCAGGATTCACAAATAATGCCTCAGCAACTGTTGGTTTGAGCAGGTTGGTCGTTTGCTGGCTGGAAATACTAGGTGTAATATAAATGTATCTGCCAGAGCCTGGCGCCACAATGATATTATTCATGAATACATTGTTCTGACCCACCGTACCATAGTCATTGTATAATACGATACCCGCTTTTCTTGGGCTGATAATAGTGTTATTGTTGATTTGTACCTGCAATGGGGCATAGGAATTGGGATTGGGGCGGTCGTCGATAATGATGGCGTCCTGTCCGTTTGCCGTGCCGTCATAGCCAGTATTGATGATGATATTATTGTAGATCTTTTCATTACCTACACCCAGCACCTGGATGGCATTACCGGTTCCGCCATCGATGAGATTATTATATACTTTTCCGTTAGTACCGCCTCCAACAATGATACCTGCCTGCTGGCTCGATAGGTTCTTTGTGCCATAGTTCCTGATTACGTTGTTAAATACTTCCAGTCCAATGGGGGTATTAGAGCATTGAATAGCGTCCCAGCCGGTACGTTCGAAAAGGTTGTTATACACCTTCATGTTATTGATATGCTGGGGCTGTACTGTTTGAGTGACTCCATTACAGGTAATATCATAAGTTACCGGAGAATTACCCAGGTACATGCCTTCGCTATCTGTATCATGAATATAATTATCGTGGAAAGAAACATTCTGGATAGTGAAATAAGTTGACCAGGATGCGGGATCGCAATCCGGCACGTAGGTGAGGAAGAATCCGGCCTGGACATTTGTAACTTCAATATGGTCCGCTTCAAAATCGGAGGTCCATTGCGAGAGTGAGACTCCCGTTGACAAAACAGGGCTGCCTTCCCCGATATTGAAACCATAAGTGAATGCAGGGTCGCCCGTACCGGTCAGTCTGAAATAGCGGCAATTCTTCATCACGATTCCACCGTAGCTGCCGGGGCCTCCGCAAATTACGCGTCCCCCGCAGTTGATGAATGTCAGCGGCTGGCTGGCCGTTCCCTGAAAATTGAATAAGGTGATATGGTTATAATTTCCCGCCTTGATACAAATCTTATTTCCGGGTTGAACTCCTAATTTGGATCCATCCACGTATAAATAGTCGTCGGTGGGATTTGTGGGTGTTAATGTAATATCGCAACCGCAATTACCTGCAGGCGCGGCGGCCTTTACCAGCACATTCAGGGTGTCACTGGCCTTTACGCCCGCATTGTCTGTTACAGTAAGCGAAAACTGGTAAGTGCCCACAATGAGGTTGCTGACCGTGGTTGAAGCCGAAGTGGGCGTTGCGATCACATATTGCCCGGGGCCTGAAATTTTTTGCCAGTTATAGGAAACAATATTGCCACTAGCCGCACCTGTTAGTGTTACCGAGCTGGCCGGACTGGTAATAGACTTATCGGTTCCCGCATTTGGAACAGGTGCCGCCGGTGCCGCGGCGGCATTCACGGTTACTACAACCGTATCCGCGGCTGTTGCGCCGGTATTGTCTGTAACGGTTAATGAAAATTGGTAGGTTCCCTGTGCCAGATTGCTGACGACCGTTTGGGCGGCAGCAGCACTCGCGATGCTGTATTGCGAGGGTCCCGAAATCTTTTGCCAGCTGTAAGAACTTATATTACCCGTGCCACTTCCATTGAGTGTAACCGAACTGGTGGGACTCGTAATAGTTTGATCATTGCCCGCATTGGAAACGGGTGGCTGAGGGGCGCCGGCATTAACGGTAACCGTAACGGTATCTTTTGCGATGGCTCCTCCATTATCGGTTACCCTGAGCTCGAACTGATAAACACCCTGAACCAGGCCATTTACGGCAGTCTTCGCTGCCGATGCATTCGCGAAACTGAATGACGCGGGGCCCGAAATCCTGCTCCAATTATAGGCAGTAATATTTCCGTCAGGATCTGAGGAAAGACTACCATCAAGGTTTGCAGAACTGGTGGGGAGTGTAATATTGATATCATTTCCGGCACTGGCCGCAGGCGACTGATTGGGTGCGGGAGGAGTGGGGCTTCCCGTTCTTTTCTGGCTCAAGAGCCACTCATAAATATTCTGACCGTTCTCTCTGTAGTTGGGATCATAAAAATCATTCCAGCAGCAATGTCCGCCACTATAGATCGTGATTTTTGCGGAACCTGGGGCGTACTTATTCAAAGTATCCGCGATTTCAGGCATCTGCCTGCTACCATCCTGATCGCCCTGGAATCCCCACCAGGTTCCTCCTGATTTTGCAAACCACTGAAAATTGGTGAAAGGATAATTGGGAACAACGGCAGACATCATTACGAGTGCCGTCATTCGCTGGGCATATTGTGATGAATAGGTAATATAATTATCAAATGCAAAACCGCCCATGGAAAGCCCGGTTCCATAAAAGCGGTTTGGATCTACTCTGAATCGTGCAGAGATGGAGTCGAACATCGTATTCATCAATGCCGGTCCGGGATAAGACTGGATCGGCTGAATAGAAATGAATATAGGCTTTACAATGGTGGAATTAACTGTAAACTGATTGAGGTTCAACCCCAGACTGATAAAATGTGAAGGACCGTATTTTAACAGTGAAGCCGGATCAGTACCAATTTCACCAATACCGGGAACATAAATAATTACTGGATAAGTTTGAGTAGTGGAATTATAATCATCAGGCAGATGAACATATGCATTCCACCCATTGATCTTGGTCAGGTATTGCTGCGCATTGACTCCCAGGGATAAAATGAGAGCGAAAACGGCGCAGCATAGAAATTTTCTAAAGAATACAGAGTAGAGGGCCTTCATAGAACCTGGATTTTGGATTTAAAATCTATTTTCTTCACTTAAAACGCCTTTAATGGTAAACAATCAGGTCATTGGTTTTTCATCTTTTCCCGGGTCGATTGAACTTTGGTTTTTCAAAAATCAAGTTAAGTTCAAAAAGACCGCCTGTTGTACCTGCGTTTTAAGTCGCCTTGATCTAGAGCAGTCAAATTTTAATTCATAAGAATACAAACCCTTTTGGCTCGTATATGCACTTAGTAAAAGTCCCATATCAACTTCAAGAAATTTATTAACCGGTACTTTTTAAAAACTAGCAAGTACGAAAAAGCAAATTTGAGGCCAAAACAAAAGATTCATCAGAAGGTTAATATTTTATTTTTTGCTGTGGATAATATGTGCGCAAACAATTTGTTATTTTTGTTGATCATAAATCAATCCGGCAGAATATCATTTTTTAACAAATGATTTTTCGTTCCGGCTTATACCCTTGAAATAAATCAAATGAAAATCAACAATCCCAGGTCAAGATTCCAGATCAGCATTAAGAATTCAGACAGGGTACTCGAAGTAGGCGGTGGGAATAATCCCCATCCCAGATCAAATGTTGTGGTTGATAAATATGTGGATGACAATACTCATCGTGCCGATAATCTTAAAGTGCTGAAAACCCAACAGTTCATTCATGCCGATGGAGAATCGCTGCCCTTTAAGGATCGTGAATTCGACTATGTTATTTGTTGTCATGTATTGGAGCACGTTCCGCATCCGGATCTGTTTATTAGTGAGCAGACGCGGGTGGCACCGAGAGGCTACCTGGAAACGCCTTCACTCTTAGGAGAATATCTCGCGCCAAAAGAATCGCACCGTTGGCTCATCATGGATATTGATGATAAGATAATTCTGTATGACAAGGAAAAACTGGGCTTTAAGGTCTCCCATGATTTCGGACAACTGTTCCTCAAATATTTACCCAGTAATTCGCTGGGATTTAAGTTGTTGCTGCGCAGCCATCCTCAGATCATGACCATGAATTATCAATGGAAAGACAATATTGACTATCTGATCAATCCAGAAGACGAGCATTACCTGAGATTTTTTACGAGGCCATGGGAAAAAGACACGGCCAATTACCTGTTGAAGCAAAGGTCTATGTCGGGCGAATTGAAGGAGGCTTTTACGGGCACGCTGGCCATCATGAAAGATGTTTTCAGGCACAAAGTATTGAAGAAGCAATAAGTGGTTCTAAAATAAGGTTCCAAAATAATAAGATCAAGTGGCCGGGTATCGGGACTCAGTTCCTTTTCACTTTATTGAGACCGGTTATGCGGCACATCCACATATACAGCAATAATCCATTGAGCTGATAAAGCATCGGCATTTCAGGCCGCTCCGCATTAAAACGATGCAGGATCTTTCGGCCGGGTTCCGATTTTTGATTCTGAATTCCAAATAACAAATCAATTTTTGGTTCGGCCGCCAATATCCGGTTTAACACCTGGTAATGTACTTCCCTGTCTGAATGAGGAAATGAAAAGCTGAGTAAATCAGGATGAAATTGTTCCTTCACAAACCTGCAGGACTCCATGGTTTGACTGATCTGTTCAGATTCAGGAAGGCTCTTGTAATAAGGATGATCCCAACTGTGGGCTCCGATGGTAAACCCCTTATCCGCCAATTCACTCAATTGGCTAAGGCTCAAAAAGGGTCGCACGGTTTTCAGATAGGTCTCAAAGGAAAGTCCCAGGTCTTCGCCTATCGTATCCAGTAAGTGCTGGTTCACATTTGTAATGGCCTTCAATTTCGTTTTCAGGTTCAAGATTGAAGTGTCTGAAGATCCCAGCAATTCCGCCGTCCGCCGCAGGAGTGGTTTATCAGAATTTCTTCTTTCCAATTCTTCAATCACCAGGCTGATTTTGCAGCGGTAAAACAGGATTCTGTTGTCAACAAAAGCCGGATTGATAAAGAACAGGGCCGGAATTCCCTTACGGATCAGGATGGGCGCCACCACATCATATAATTCGCGGAACCCGTCGTCGAAGCTAATCAGAAAAGAACGCTTGGGATATTTCCCATCTTTCTGCAATGAGTGCAGCAAATCCTGGCCCGATATGGGCTTGAAATATTTTAAGAGATAATCGAGGTCCTCCGTGAATTGCCTTGTATTCTTGAATGTATAGAGATGTTTCAGATGCAGTACTTGCTGATCCGAAACCAGGTGATGATAAGGAAGCAGCGTGGGCGGTTGGGTGATTCCCGCGAGGAGGCGGGTGGGGAAAATGGAACTCAGGTAATAGTATGATCTCTTAAGCGGATTCATTCTTCATCAATTCGTCAATATAAATGACCCTGGTATGCTCGGTTTTAAGGAATGATTTCCCCGCCTTCCTGATTTTCAGGAGAGCCCTGGCCTGTCGCAATACAAAAATGGGCATATAAATAAATGCCTTCAACATTCCTTTCTGCCGGCTTTGCGTGATGACGATCAGAACAAAAGACAGGGCAAATAACAATAGCAGTCCCAGGCCAATCCATCCTGCTACCGGCTCAACCATAAAATCCACGGCAACAAAGAGGCAGCCCAATCCCGCCAGTATGAATAAGGGCGGACGAAGCGCATTGAATCCGAAAAAAACGAGATTGAAATTCAGCCTGCGGAAACCCTTCATCAGCACGTTCCAGTTATCGCGGAAATATCTGAAATATGCAAATAGCCAGCGCGTACGTTGCTTCTCCAGGGTATTGCCGTCATCCACTTTTTCATCATACACAATGGCGTCTTCGGCAAAAGCCACCTGCGGAACCGATTTGACAAGATCGGCCTGCAATTTCTTGTCAAATCCACCCAAAGTATCCCTGTACGTTATATCATCATAAAGGTTCTTTTCTATCGCAATTCCCAAACCCAGGGTGCAGGAAGAAAGCCCCAGGTCCATTCTTATTTGCCGTTCGGTAAAATTGTGATATATGAATCCCACCGAATCCAGCTTGGCATACACGGTTTGCGTATTCTTCGAAAGCATATGCGTTTGTACGGCCTTAAATCCCTGCTGAAAATTCTTGTTTAATTTTTCAAGATATTCAGGGTGCACGAGGTTATCGGAATCAAATATTACAAGTGCGTCATGGGGCCTTATAAAATTTTCGATGGCAAGTTTGATGGATTTGATTTTGGCATGCAATGCTTTTTCAGGTTTCAGCAGTACAATTCGCGGGTCGGGGAATTGCAGGTTTGATATGTCACAGTCATCTGCTACCACATATACTGCGAACCGTGCATGAGTCTGCTTCAGGAAAGAATCTACCAGGGGAGGAATGAACCTGGTGTCTTGGTGCGCGGTGATGATGGCGGCAAAATCAAATTCCTTTGCATGCTGTACAGGATATTTTTTTTTGAGTCGGCCTCCCGAAAGATCCTGAAGCCATTTTATAATCAGCAGAAAAAAGGGCATCAGGAAATAGAGGGCCAGCAACAACTGTGCCGCCCAGAATATCCACCATAAAAGACTGCTCCATATCTGCATATCACAAATTTAGCAGGAGTCTGCCGCTTATTTTCATTAATATTTCGAATTCGAAAGGCAGTTCCCGCAGATTTTTCTAAATGGTCCGATATTTTGAGGGGCTCAGATTCCATACGGCGCCCTTGAGAAAGAATTTCAGATGTTCGTATTGACGGCTCAATACGAATTTGAAAATGGTTCCCGGTGTAAAGACCAGTGTAAAATAGAGAAGAAATGAAATAAACTGGAACAGGTTTGTATTCCTTTTCATATACAGTATCCTGTTCCTGGTATGATAATACACTATGAGAGCGCTTTGCTTGCTCCTGGATATACTTTCCTTATGGTAAATCCTGGCCGAGGGTTCGAAATAAATCTTATACCCGGCCTTATTGATCCTGGCAGACCAGTCCATTTCTTCGTAAAACATGAAGAATTTTTCAAGGAACATGCCAACATTGTCAATAACCTCTCTCGACACCAGCATGGCCACGCCGTGAGCGAATGCAGTGAATCCCGCCTGGTCATATTGACCGCGGTCTTCTTCGCCGTACCCGATAGCCTTGCTTCTCCCGGTAAAAAAATTGATGGGCGTGAACCCCGCATATTGGATGATATCCGGATGTGAATAAGAAAGTATTTTGGGACATACGATGCCCACAGAAAGGTTTTTCCTGAACACTTCCAGAAGCTTTTCAAGCAAACAGGGCGTCACTTCCGTATCGTTGTTTAGAATAAAAACGTAGTCACCCTTCGCATGAAGCATGCCCAGGTTATTGCCTCCCGTGAATCCAAGATTTCTTTCGCTGCGTAACACTTTTGTATTGGGATAGTTTCCCGATTCAATCTGTCTTGTGGGATCTACCGTGGAGCCCATATCACAAACCAGTACTTCGAAGTGCTTATAGGTAAGAAAACGAAGAGACTCTAAAAGTTGACAGGTAATATTGGTCTGGTTGCAGTTAAGCGTAATAATGGAGACCAGCGGATGATGCACTTTTTCCATAGTTTTCTTTTTGCGGTAAACAGATTACAGTCTTATTCCCAATCTAATGATCAACAATCAGACATTGGATTTCTGCATCAGGGCTGAAGGGGTATTGGCAATGATCCACAGATCATACATAAAATTAGATTGATGGGCATAAGCGATATCGAGGTTGATACGCTCCAGGGCCGACATATTCTTCTGTCCTCTTTTCTTGATCTGCCATAGTCCGGTAATGCCCGCAGGTGCCATGAAACGCTCTGCCCACTGGTCGGTAGTAAGCGCAGCGGCTTCATATAAGGGCAGAGGACGGTTTCCCACAAGGGACATTTCTCCCAAAAGCACATTGATCAATTGAGGCAGTTCATCCAGGCTGAAATTCCTGAGAAAAGTTCCTACCCTGGTCACCCTCGGGTCATTGTCAGCCTTAAAGAACACGGGTCCCTCGTTGCTCTTGTACTGATTTAATTCCGCCAGGTCGTTAATCTTCTGATCGGCGCCCACTTCCATGGTGCGGAACTTGAAGAACTTGAAAATCTTATAGCCCCGGCCTGCCCGGTATGCGGTATAAAATACAGGGCCGCGTGATTCCAGTTTTATGGCAAGTGCTATCAGGGCAAATACGGGCAAAGAAACCAGGAGCAATATGGAAGAAACCAGAATATCAAATATTCGTTTAAATATTGAACCAGGCTTGTCAATCAATCCTTCGCCAGATTCAATAACCACTTTCTTCAGCGGCGATCCGTTTTCATAACCCTTTACTCGTTTGAGCAAATGAATCTTATTAGCAAGACAGTGTCCGCATTTATTAATGTCGAGGATCTCATCAACCAGTTTCTCTTTCCTCAAAGCCTGTATATTGGTTATTGATAAAGAATTGGCACTATACACCACTGGTATTTGTTTGAATGAATGACTGTTCTTCAGAAACAGCAGGAAATCCGAAGTATTCCTGCTTTCATAAGGCAGGTCCAGTATTATGAATCCGGGTATGATGGATTGAATTTCTTTCGATTTCTTCAGGAGAAGTCTGGCAGAATCATAATTCTCGGCGCACTGCCCGGTTTCAAAAACGCTTAATAAGGAATGTACTCTTTCAAAATTCTTGCCTATATAAAAAAACTTAAGGGAGCTGGATGGTTTATTATTTCTGGGATCAGATTCAATCCTCCTATAATACTTGAATCTCGGCGCTGTGGATCGTAAAATTTCCAAATTCATACTCATGCAGTTTTGTAGGGTTTAATAATCTTCAATTAGGGTTTCAACGTAAGTATCCGGGTCTGCAAAACTTTATCTGCAGTCTCCATCAAATGAACGGGATTAAAGGGCTTCATGAAATAAGCCATCACGCCCAATCTCATACAATTTATTTTTGTTTCTTCTTCTCCAAGGGTTGAAAATACCATCACAGGTATATTTCCATAAAGACTGCTGGTGTTGAGGTGCTCGATGAATTCCCACTTCTTCATATCCGGCAATTCCGCATCGGCGATGATCAAATCAGGGATATCAGAATGTTGTAGAAAATACATGGCGGAATAGCCATCCGGAACGGTGGTTACCTTGTAATTTTTTCTGAAAATGGTTTGCAACAGAAACCGGATGGGTTTGCTGTCGTCAATTGCCAGTATATGCTTTCTCATCTTCCTAAGGGTTAAAAATTAAAAAACCATTCCTTTCGACCTTAACAATAGAATCACTGATCGCGGCTTGCGAAGGAATTGGAAAAGATTTCATGTAAATCTTTAAGGAAACGGAATCAGAGGAATTGGAAAGCACTGGTGCCCGGAGTGGATTTTCCGTGGCTAAATTTAATGGATATTGAAGCTAGAAGCGGTACTGAAAGCAAAAAACCTTTCGGTTATTCAGAGGAAATTTGTGGACAGAGTTGAATGAATCGCGAATTAATACGAAGCGAAAATAGAAACAAAAAACTTAAATACCAAGTAGTAATCCTCTTTTTTACCAAAATACCCACAAAATGGTAGTTTGTAAGGGAACTGATAACCTAGTGGAAAACTTAAATTAACCATTATTTACTACGGGCGGCCTTTTCCCACAAAACAGTCTGCCTGCCTCTCATATATCTAAAAAAACCCAGTATCAGGGAAATATTCATGAACACAAAATAATAAGGTACATAAAGAAGCTTAAGGCCGGCACCATTCTTTTCCATAGCCCAATTGACAATGGCCGCGAGGTAAAACAAAACCTGTGCGACAAATACCACCAGGTAAAACCAGCCCGGACTTTCAAAAGCAAGATAGGCCCCCGAAACAAAAATGAGAACCAGGGCGGGAGGGCAAACGGTCCAGCGCAGTACACGATGTGATATATATTGAAATGAAAGCTTCGGGTATTTAAATATATTGAGGATTTCTTTCAACAGGTGCATTGACTGAAATGCGCCGGCGCTGATCCTTATCTTTCTCTTTTGTTCATCGGCAATAGACGAGGAAGGAGCTTCTGTTGCATAGGCTGCCGGTTCGTATTCAATTCTATATCCTTTCAGGCAAACTCTCAGCGAAATCACAAAATCGTCGAGGATAATATTATCACCCACATTTTCGTATAAGGCAGTACGGACCGAGAACAATTCTCCGGCTGCGCCAACCACGGTGTACCATTCGGCATCCAGTTTTTTGAGGAATGATTCATATTTCCAATAAAGCCCTTCGCCCGCTCCTGCAACATGATCGTCGCCAATTTTCAGGATCTTTTTTTCTCCGGCTACCCCACCCACGGTAGGGTCAGCATAATGTTTCACTATCTCTCTGATGCATTCCTTATTGAGCAGAGTATTGGCGTCACAAAAGATCACAATCGGATTGTTCACATAGGTCATTGCCCGGTGCATCGCGGCCACTTTTCCGCTTCGTTCAGGTTTATGTAATAATTGTATTCTCTTATTCCGGCTAATGATTTCGGGGGTTTTGTCAGAGGATCCGTCTGTTACAAACAAGAGCTGAACCTTTTCGGGAGGATAGTTCAATTCCAGCGTGTTCTTTATTTTCATTTCAATGAAATCCTGTTCATTATAGGCTGCTACCACCAGAGAAACGGGAGCTTCATAGGCAGGGTCTGCGTAAATGGGTCTTGGAAAGTATTTTTTCCTGATTTTCACCATTATCCAAAGGGTCAGCCCGTACCCTACATAACTATAAAAAACAATGCCAAGGGATATCCAAAATACGAGTTTAGCCATCAACATCCTTAAGAATTGATATTTGCGCCATTGAGTTTCAAGTTCCGGGCTAAATTAGTGGGTATCATCTGAAAATAATCTGGTTTTTTTCTGCACATTATCCTATGTTAAGTGCAGAAAAATTACATTTGATTAATTTTGATTATTGAAAAATATAACTACTTTTACAGCCGCTATCTCGGGGATAGCTGTTTGTTGGACAGAAATTCCCCAATACCCTAAATCCTGCCTAGAAATTCCATTCTGTTTGCTTCACTGCTGATTTTGCTGATATTCTTGAAAAGCTTAAGATCACAAAAAGAAAATCATCTCGTATTTTCTTTTGCCAATAGTCCTTCCTGATTGGGTGCTATCGCCCTGCATTT
>CALFNL010000266.1 GCA_937902875.1 uncultured Bacteroidota bacterium
AATAATTTTCAGGCCTTGATAACTATTTCCAAGGCAATGGTAAACTGTTACGCAGGCTGCTTCTCATCCTATTCATGACGAGACGTTGATTTTGAGGCATTGAGGGGGTATTATCAACCAATGCATGGGTATGCTCATTTTAAAAAATTATGAATTCATTGGCGTTACCGCACCCAAGGCAATACTCAGATATACTGGCTCTCTTTAACTTTTTCCTTACCATTCTACCTCAAATATTCAAAAATTATTCTGGCAGAGCTTATTTGGCAAATTGAAGCGAGCCAAAGGCCGCGAACAGCCTCTCAAAATGTCGCAATTACACCTTTCTAAACAGAAATACTAAAATTATATTTACCATTCGAATTCATGCATGCTGATCTCATAATCTGTCTGTTCTTTTGATATCAAAACAATAACGATGAAAAAGTCTAATGAAATAGACCAATACATCGCGGGTTTTCCTGGCGATATTCAAATACTCCTTGAAAAAGTCAGGGCTACAATCTTAAAAGCGGCGCCAGGAGGGGAAGAAGTAATAAGCTATAAAATGCCCGCCTATAAATTAAACGGAATACTGGTGTGGTATGCCGGATATAAAAATCATATCGGCTTTTATCCCACGCCGGGTCCCATTAAATTATTCAAGGATGATATAAAGGGATATAACACTTCAAAAGGTGCGATCCAGTTTCCAATTGACAAACCGCTGCCTATTGCACTCATCACCAAAATAGTAAAATTCAGGGCCAAAGAAGTCCTGATGAAATTGAAAGCTAAAAGAAAAAAAATATGACACATCCAATTTACCCCTGTCTCTGGTTTGACGGGCAGGCAAAAGCAGCAGCGGAATTTTATTGCTCTGTATTCAAGAATTCAAAAATTCTCGATCACAATCCACTCGTAGTGACATTTGAATTGAATGGAACAAAATTTATGGGGCTGAATGGCGGTCCTCAATTCAAGTTTAACGAGGCGGTTTCATTTGTGGTGAATTGCGATACACAGGAAGAAATCGATTATTACTGGGAGAAACTCACAACAGGTGGGCAGGAAAGTATGTGTGGCTGGCTCAAGGATAAGTTTGGCGTTTCCTGGCAAATTGTGCCTGCGATGATAGCCGAACTGATGGGCGACCCGGCAAGGGCGGAACGGGTTACAAAGGCCTTCATGAATATGAGAAAACTGGATATTGAAGCACTGATGAATGCATGAACATTAAAGCCGCGTTGGAAAATCCCGTCAAAAGCCTGAAGGCTGAATGAGGGTTGATAAGCATTCCCCTTCATAATCCCAGATGATGAGACAATAATTTATAAGGATTTTCCCTATGAAACTCTTGATGAAACCCAATCCTTTTCCACAGATGGTATGCACGGTATTTGAATGCTGCCTGGAATTAAATTCACCATTTATCCAAACCCAATAGCTTTCTACCTAACAAAGACAATTCTGCCGTTCCATATTTAGTTTGTTCCCAGCCGCGCGGATCACCAGGAAAAGCATAGCCTTCCGGTGCTCTTCTTTCTTTCCAGGAGCTGATTCTCCAATTGCGCAATTCATCATTATCCTCTTCGGCGGGCATCATGGAAATATATTGGGCCAGGCGGACTTTATTTCCACTCATATTGGCTCTGATCCCATGGGGTTGCAAACTGTTGAAAATAAGAAGGTCACCCGCATTCATTTTTACTTTTACTATTTCAAATCCACTTGTGTCCGGCTTAAAATGATCACGGTCTTCAGGCTGTGAAAGTTTCCAGCTTTCATAGGTTCTGTATAATTCCGGAACACACTGAAATCCGCCCATGTTTTCATCTGTCTGATCCGCCAGAGCCAATACCCCCTGAACATTTTGGGGCCTGGTTTCCGGATCATAATCCCAATGAATGAATCCCTTGTATTCATATCCCGGCCTTATGGGAAGATTTAGATTTGCCCTGTCGATGGTAACCCATAATTTCTCCGTTCCCCAAATGTCACTAAATGCTTCATGCACTTTTGGGTACTGGCGGTTATCCCACAAATATTGATGGTTATAGACTTCCACCATTCCCGTATTGGTGAGCTCTTTCATTTTCATTTCCGCACGAGGCGGGGTGTACCAGGTTTCCGGATCATTATGATCTTTTTCTTCATACTCCCAAAGGAAATTTGCCAGTCTATCTGCCTGTTCTTTTGGCACGGCATCCTTAACAACAATATAGCCATTT
>CALFNL010000267.1 GCA_937902875.1 uncultured Bacteroidota bacterium
AATGAGAACCCTCTGGCACCGGCTCATAGAGCAATACATGACGAAGCCACCCTACTTCTATAAGGCCCGTGCGGCCTAAATGGGTAATCGTGTTGATGTAATTAACAACTCCCTAATGCAATGCTCATAATCGCTTAACCTCCGCTTAATCATCAGGTAATACCAACTGTTGAGCTTTGGAAAACGAAATCCAATGGAAAAACGCCCGGTTGACGTAGTTGTAATCTCTGACATCCATCTTGGAACCTATGGATGCCGCGCAAAAGAACTGGCAGCCTACCTGAAAACCATCTCCCCCAGTATCCTGATCCTCAATGGCGATATTTTCGACGGCTGGCAATTCTCCAAAAGATATTTTCCCTCGTCTCACATGAATGTGATCAAAGAATTTTTCAATTGCATTACCTGCGGCACACGCGTTTTCTATATCACCGGAAATCATGATGAAATGTTGCGCCGCTATTCCGATTTCACGGTTGGCAATCTTGTGCTGACCGACAAGTTGGTTTTGGAGATCGATCAGAAAATGACCTGGATTTTTCATGGCGATATTTTTGACAATACCACCAGGGGAGCCGCCAAAATTCTGGCAAGGCTCGGGAGTAGCGGCTATGGCTTCCTGATATTGATTAACAAGTTTGTCAATTTGATCCTGAAAACAATGGGAAAGGAAAGAATATCCTTTTCCAAAACCATCATGGCCGAAGTAAATAAGGCCGTGGCAAAACTGAATGATTTTGAATTGACGGCGGCAGAACTTGCGATAAATAAGAAATACGACTACGTGATCTGCGGACATGTGCACAAACCACAAAAGAGAATTATCAGCAATGAACATGGCAGCGTCACTTACCTCAATTCAGGCGATTGGGTGGAACATTGCACTGCCTTGGAATACCACAAGAATGACTGGACGATTTTTCAATTTGATGAGAAGAAATTCCCACCCTGCCAGGTTGAAAATGAAATGCCCAGGACCAATGTGATCACTGACGAAATAAATTTCCATATCAATTCACTAGCTGTATGAAAAAGAGAAAGATACTCTATGCCATTCAAGCGACCGGGAATGGTCATATCAGCCGTGCTATGGAATTATTACCCTACCTGGAACAATACGGAGAGATTGACCTATTCCTCAGCGGCGCCAACAGCAGTCTGTCTCTTGACGCCCCCGTGAAATACCGGAGCAAGGGACTGAGTCTGTTCTACACCTGCTCCGGGAAACTGGATTATATCAGGATGTTCAGAAAATTTGCGCCCATACGCCTAAGGCGAGAGGTGAAAGACCTACCCGTTGAAAAATATGACCTGGTCATCAACGATTTTGAATGCATCACTTCCCTTTCCTGCGCGCTGAAAAAAATTCCTTCGATTAATTTCGGACACCAGGCCAGCTTCATGTCCGAACATACGCCAAGGCCCGAAAAGCAAAACCCGGTTGGGGAATGGCTCCTGAAGAATTATGCCCGATCTTCCAAATACCTCGGATTGCATTTTCAACCCTATGATGATTTTATTCTGACTCCCGTCATCAAAAAAGAAATATGGGAAGCTCTTCCTGGCGATCAAGGGTTTATTACCGTCTATCTGCCTTCCTATTGTGATGTTGAGATCATGAAATATTTCGGACCATTAGTTTCCTATGATTTCAGGGTATTCTCACCGCAGGCAAGTTCTGTCATCAGGGAGGGTCATATTACATTCATTCCCGTAGAAAAACAGGCATTCAATCAGTGCCTGATTAACTGCGGCGCTATCATTTGCGGGGCAGGATTCGAAACACCCGCCGAAATCCTGCACCTGAAAAAGAAAATGATTGTGATACCTATCAAAGGACAATATGAACAACAATGCAATGCCGCTGCATTAGAGAGGCTCGGAGTAAAAAGCCTTCAGGGCCTCACGGAGCATTTTCCACATCAGTTCGAATCATGGATTCAAAATGCAAGGCCTGTTGACATTCAATTCAGACATTCTACTGCCCAAATAATCGAGACCATGATGAACAAGGCAGGGAAAAGAGAGAACTTGGATTTTTCCGAAATGGCTGAGATTAATGAGTCTTTCTCATAAATAATCCTTTTTAGTAATTACTGACCACTAAATATCCGCTGCAGAAACTAATCGGGGCCAATCTGGCTTTTTCCTCCGCTCTGGTTGTAATGGCAACTTACAATGCTTAGTCTTTCGCATAACGCATCGGGATTAATTTGAAGCAAAAGATTTTTCCGGATCTTAATATAACATTAGTGATTAGATAACCACCTGAAATTGGAATCCGGCAAGACTCCGAGATGGTAACCGCCTGTTACATCTGAATCAGGAAATTATCATTCAGGAAGCCCAACACAAACAAAGACCGCCCCTGAAGACTCAGGGGCGGTGCAGATTACAATTATTGCTTAAGGAAAATACTTGTTGGCAACGGCCTATTGGGGGAAATTCGTCCAGCCTTTGTACCAATTGTCGTTCGGGCCTACTGCCCCACGATAGGCAACGGTCTGGAATCCTGTCAGTTTAGGATTTGTAAATGGATAAATGCCTGATAATACCGGCGAACCGGGCGCTAGGCCAAAATCCGGGCTTGTATAATTATAGGGTGCGGAATAGCCCACATCGGAGGTATTGGCCAGTATCGAATTGTTGAACTCAATGGTGTTGTGCCAATTTATTAAATCATTAGTTGACCAACCCGTAGGCGCCGAACCGCTGGCTCCATATTTTATGGGAGTTGCGCAACCAGCCAATATATTCCCTGCCCAAAGCAGATCACCCGAAGCGATATTCAGGTCAGTAGGCCTCCCGGTTGTTGCATCAATATATAAACCGGTGGGCCATCCCAGAAAAACAGAATTGAGAATCGTCAGAGATGAATTACGACGGATCTGGGCCGCATTTCTGAATAAGGCATTCCCAACACTCGTAGTGTTTTGACGGGGCCCAACCAAAGTCATATTACTAAAGATCGCCATTGTTTGTGGCGTGAGCACTGAACCACCCGCATCATTATCACTTTCAAAACCATTACTGCCGCTCACATCGGCAACGGCAGAATCACGGATTCCCAGCCCGAATTGCACATGACCGGAAAAACCATTGTCGGTATCGAATTCATCATCCAATCCTTTGTAAGCAATCAGGTGGTCACAATTTACGGTTCCGCCAAACCATTCAAAGCTGTCATCTGCTGCATAAGCCACTTCCACATAAGAAATGGTAGTACCGCGGCCAACTGCATATATGCTTAAGCCATTCAATTCTTTGTCGGGCAAAAAAGCATACCCCGCATATTCGATGCGAATATATTTTAATGAACCGCTATTATCATCATCATCGGCTCCACCGAAAAGTCCATAGCCATCTCCATTGTTGATACCACCTTCGGCTTCACCGAGCCCGGCAGTTCCATTGTAGCTGGCATTGGTCTTTGCGCGTCCCAGGAGCACTATCCCACCCCAGTCACCGCTCTTCGAATTAGCGCCTTCACTGCTTGTGAAAACAATCGGTTTATCAGAACTGCCGTTAGCAATCAACTTGCTGCCACGGGTAATAACCAGGGTTCCCCTGGAACCCTTGTCTCCTAACACGGTTGTGCCTGGCTCAATTGTCATGACCGCTCCTTCCGCAACATATACAATGCCTCTCAGCGTATAGGTCTTTCCGGTTTTCAAAACCACATCAGACCTGATGGTTCCCGACAAAATACTGCTTTCAGTAGTTGGAGGAGTTGTAGTTCCGCCGTTTCCGTTTCCGTCAATTTCAATCTTACGGCACGAAGAAACCAGGATCATCCCCGGCAAGGCCAATAAAAGTAATTTTTTCATAAAAACAATTTGATTTTTTAGAAATTTCCTGTCTATGCAGATTATTTAATGGTATAACCAAAAGTCAGACTGACATTGGAACCATACACCCGGTCAACCGCGATGGCATCTTTGGAATCCTTTACGAATTTCTTGTTGCCATCAAGATCATGATAGAAATAAGAATGTTGATTGATTATATCAGAAATATTCAGCCTGATCTCACCCTTTTTCCTGAGCACCTTTTTGGCAATCTGGAAATCGAGCAATGCCCTGGGGTTTTCCCATATTTCAGGAACTCCTACCCCGGTCGACTGCTGAAGATTTCCAACGAAAAGAATGCGACGGCCAATCTGGTTGAATAAAAGCGTGGTGCTTAAGCCGTCTTTTTCGAGATCATATTGTAATCCCAGATTTATGAGATAGGGGCTCTGACCTTGCATGGGCCTGTCGATATTAAGCCCTTGAACCTTGTTAAATATGTAGCTAAAATTTCCGGAGACGGTGAAATTCTTCAACGCACCAAAGAAATCAAGTTTCTTTCGCAATTCCAATTCAGCTCCGTAACCAGTAGCATTATCAGCGTTGGCAAAATTGAATGTATTACTGCTACCTGCACCAGATGCATTGAAGTAAAGTTCAATTGGTTTCTGAAAATATTTATAAAAAAGGCCGATTGTGAACAATTCTCCGGCCCTCGGATAAATTTCGTATCGCAGATCCGCATTGTCAATCTTGGTACGCTGCAGGTTCTTGTTTCCTATGGATGTAGCACCCAATTCAAAATCGTAAAACGCGAAGGGACTCAACTCGCGGAATTCGGGGCGCACCACTGTTTGGGATCCCGACAAGCGCAAATTGGTTTTATCCGTAAGCTTATAGGTTAGGTTCAAGCCTGGCAGCCAATCATTAACTCTGGAGTGGACGTGCCGGGGATCACTCTGCTTTACGCTTCCAACCAACTGATCGAAACTCTCGAATCTGACTCCCCAAACGATCCGGAGTTTTTGTGAAAACTGGTTATCAAATTGAATAAAAGCCGCATTCAGGATTGTATTGGCCACGTATCTGTATTGACTGCCTTCTAATTCGCCAAAAGTGATGCCATTATCCGTTCCCGTTATATTTCCTGACGCAAAGATCTTGTCGGGAGGAAGATTCACAAGACCCGTGGTATCCCTTGAAATCTGATAATAAAAGGGACGACTGTCAAATAAACGATCCTTGATCTGAAATAAGTAACCTGCCTTTACCGTCTGCTTGTAATTGAATAAGTTGAAAGTCTTGGCCAGGTCCCCACCCACGTTATATATATAATCGCTCAAAGTGCTGTAGAACCTACTACCGGATTTTTGTGAATTGCCGCCGGAAATCAGCGCTATATAAGGTGAGCCGGCCTGTGTTTCATCCTGAATATATTCCAGCCTGCGTTGGTCGGGAATATATTGATCGAGGATATTGAAACTCCCATACCATTTAAACTTAAGCCCGCCCAGGCCCGTAATATTATGTTCACCAAGCAGCTGTGTATTAAAAAAGATATTTTGTTTGAAACCCAATTCAAACGCGCTGATGTTCTGGCCCTGGCTTCCTCCGAGGATATAATCTTTACCAGCTCTTTCAATTACGTAGTTATTGGTATTGACGTTGATGATATTCTTGAATGAAATTTTATTGTTGGAATTAAGCTGTATGGCAAAATTTGCAAGTGCGCCCAACACCACTTCCTTATTGTATTTTTTGTTGTTAAATACAAAATCAATATCACCTTGAACATTACTAATAAAGCTGTTAGTATAATCTGTTCGTCTGTTATTCTGGTTATAGTTAAGGGCCAGAATGCCACCAATTTTCTTACCCAGGAATTTACTGGTAAATCCGCCACTCATTTGGAAAGATGCATTCAGGGGGAGATGACCCTTTTCGGTTGTCCAGATATTTTTGAAGTCCTTTCCAATGGCAGCCTGCTGAACGCTTGTCATTTCCGCAAATTCGCTTTTGGTAGGCATGCTGGAAGGCAGGGCCCTGCTGCCATCGTCAATGCCGAGCCAATCTGTTTTTCCGCCCTTATATTTAAGGAAATCCTTACCAATGGTTTGCGTATTGAATCCTGAACCGATCTGAAAATTGAAGAAATTAGCCGAAGGAATGTCTCTTGTATTCACCTGTACGAGCCCTCCTGCCCATTCACCGGGAAGCTCGGGAATAAAAGTCTTATTCATGATGATATTATCAATCATCGCTGCGGGAAAAATATCGAAGCTGAATGCTTTGCGATCGGGTTCCGTACTGCTCAGCATGACCCCATTGAGCATGGCAAGATTGTATCGATCGGCAAGCCCTCTCACAACCAGATATTTCCCTTCCTGAATGGATGTACCCGGAACTCTCTTTAATACCTCGCCGGTGTTTTTATCAGGAGAACGCCTGATCGCTTCTGCTGATATTACCTGGGCCACAACCGGTGTATTTTTCTGAAAATTGATTAAGGCATTTACTGTTTCCTGTCTGGGTGAAGATCCCTTGATGACGACTTCCGAAAGTTGATTTTTTTTCGAGTCCTCCATTAACACATCCAGCGTTGTTTCCTCACCGGCCACAACTGAAACCTCTTCAATAGATTTTGGTTGGTAGCCAACGGCTGTAAATTCGATTTTATATTTCTTTGAAGCCTCTAATTTGATAGTATAACGACCATCAATATCCGTAGTAATGGCCCCTGGCAGGCCTTCAATTTTTACTGTTACACCCACCAACTGCTCATTCCTGGAATTAGTAACCTTTCCGCTTATAGTTCCTGTTTGTGAGAATCCCGTGAACGCTATACCGAGTATGAACCATAACAAGGCGATCCTTTTGCACATGTGAATGTTTTATTTGCCGCAAAACAAACACTTGCCTGTTAATCCCACGTTAAGGGAACGTTATGGAATTGTTACCTGGCGCTCGTGAAGAAAAACACTGTATCAGAATCTGAATTGAAACCTGAGGGTGAATATATTATTACGCGCGATGGAAGAAAATCCAGGCACCTGGGTGATCTCATTTTTCACCAAATCATACCAAACCATCATTTTCGCGTTTGGTAATATATAAAATATATATCCGAATCCAAGTGTATTGAATCGTATATCCGCAATGTTGGTATTTGATCCGGCCTTCCCGATTTCG
>CALFNL010000268.1 GCA_937902875.1 uncultured Bacteroidota bacterium
TCGTATATCCGAAATATTGGTCTTTGATCCGGCTTTCCCGATTTCGCCGTTCTTCACTCTTGTATTGGGGTCATACCAATCGTACTTAATGACCAATTGGTGCTTGTTGTTGATGATATTCTGGAGGAAATAAAAGAAGGCGCCGTTAAACTTCCGGGTATAATAAGGCGCAAAATTATTGTTCAGCATTGGAATGGATCCCGGAGTTTCCGAAAGAAACTCTGTGGCTGCTTGTGTGCCCTGCCAATATTCTCCTCTAATTTCCGTGGCTCCCCATTTGTGAAGCAGCTTCAGTTGCGCGTTTATACCATAATATATACGCGGCGATTTCCGGCCAATATGAGCTATGGATGAATCTACAACAAAAGTTTTGGTTCCATTTAACTCACCCATCTGATAGCTGTATCTGGAATTTTGCCTGAGTCCTCCATTATAATATGAGATCCCGCCGGAAAGGAGAGCCTGTTTACCGATAGGGTAAGGTTTCAACAAGACTTGCCCGATCAAATCTTTATAACTGTCGTAGTCTGTTGGGCCACTCAATCCCTGTCCATTGAAAACACCCAGGTCGATATGCAGATACTTCAAACTGGCTGATTTTTCTCTGGCTTCGAAACTGGTCATGACCCCAAGATCCCTTTCTGTTTTCATCAGGGTTTGTGACATTCTACCTCTTTCCGGTGCTTCCCTGTCTGCAGAAGCAAGATTGATCTCATAACCGAAGGGCCTTGCGAACATGCCGGCAACAAAGGCAAAACGCTGAAACCTGTTCTCATAAATCCTTCCCCAAAGATCCCGGATAAAAACGCCACGTTCGGTTCCGTCAAACTGAAATACAAATTGCACGGTAGGCCTTTCGAGTTTGTCGTAATGCACATATCCAAAAAGTATGCGGCCTCTCCGAAGCATGAACCTGTTATTCGAATAGGGAGAAAAATCACCGCCATTGAAACTCCCGGCACCCTCACTTTCGGCCATTTGGAATTGAGGCTGCAAGTAACCGGTAATTTGAATATGGCTGAATCTTTTGTAAATGGAGAGCATGCCTCTTCCCATATCTTTCGAAGTGTCTATCATGTCCATGAGAAACTGGGAACGGCCCATCAAAATAAGATGCACAAAAAAAAGCATCAGAGCTCCTTTCCTGAAATAACAGTTCATGTTTTTCCTTAAGCTGGGCAAATGTAAACTTTATCCTTACCCTGAAAAAGAATACTATGCTTCACAGGTACCGGCCTTCGAAAGACCCATGAAGAACTCTATTCTTTCCCCGACCCTGATCGAATACCCGGGTTTGCCCTGATGCATGACAGGGGTTCAGTTTACAAGGGAGTCCTCTATTGTTGAGATGAAAGATCATTTCATCGATACCTAGTGAGACCATAAGAATCTCGCAGGATTAATGATGCAAAGAATCTGTCTTTAAGTCAGGAAGCCTGATGCCGTGTATGAGCTTAGGGAGGTGCAAATGAAAGATTTCAATTTAATCACCTGAAAATAACTCATCTATATACGGCCACAAATTCGGGGAACCACCAATGTTAAGAAATCATTAACTCTCCAAATCATTCCCAGGCCCCACCATAGAGTTCTAATTTTGCCGCAAATTTCTCTGCTATGGCTTTCAACTCCTTCATGAAAATATTTCTTCCGAAAGACCGGGTATTTTACCAACTGTTTGAGGAGGTGGCAGGCAAGGTGTTGCTGATGGCCCATAAACTGAAAGAAGCCGTAAACGAACACGATTTCGACAGGAGGGCTACGATCAGTTCTCAGATAGAAGAACTGGAGCACGTGAATGATGACCTCACGCATAAGATTTTCACCGAATTGGGCCGGAATTTCATAACGCCCTTTGACAGGGAAGATATTCATTACCTGGCATCGGCTCTTGATGATATTGCGGATTATATTTTTGCCACGTCAAAAAAAATAAATTTTTACAGGATCAACACCAACGACCTGGGCATTCAAAAATTTGCTGACCTTATTGTGCAGGGCTGCGAATACATTCACAGCGCAGTAAGTGAATTGAGAAATATGAAGAACCTTCGCCAGATTACCGAGGCGCTCGTGAAGATCAACAGCATTGAGAACCAGGCAGACGATGTTTTTGACATGAGCATTGAAAGGCTCTTTGCCACCGAGCCGGATGCCAAAGAAGTGATCAAGAAAAGAGAGATCTACCAGGTAATGGAAATCGCGACAGACAAAT
Organism: uncultured Bacteroidota bacterium; assembly: GCA_937902875.1. Classification (GTDB taxonomy): domain Bacteria; phylum Bacteroidota; class Bacteroidia; order Chitinophagales; family Chitinophagaceae; genus PSRI01. The sequence continues at coordinate 2,216 of CALFNL010000268.1, forward strand.
GTGAAGATGCCGCCAACGTCATTGAGTCCATTATCGTCAAATATGCCTGATCAGAAAAAGATCAGAGCCATTTCAATTTTTCCATGTTCTTCATTCAGCCTCAGATTTCAAAACTTTCAAAATAAACGCATGACTTTTCTGGTCATTATCATAATCCTGGCTATTATCTTTGATTATATAAATGGGTTCCATGACGCCGCGAATTCGATAGCAACGATTGTTTCAACCAAGGTGCTCACGCCTTTCCAGGCCGTTCTCTGGGCCGCCCTATTCAATTTTGTTGCCTTTTTTATTTTTAAGGATCACGGGGTAGCCAATACGATAGCCAATACTGTAAAGGAAGCAAATATCACACTTCCGGTGATTATTTCGGGGCTCGTGGCTGCCATTATCTGGAACCTCCTGACATGGTGGTTTGGCATACCAACTTCTTCGTCCCACACCCTGATCGGCGGTTTTGCAGGAGCAGCCGTCGCGCATGCGGGCTTCAATTCCATAAATCCGGATCCCGTGATCAAGACCGTAAGTTTTATTATTCTCGCCCCCCTGGTAGGGATGATCATGGCTTTCTTCATCTCGGTATGGTTCATTAATTCTTTTCAGAAAGGAATCCGGCCCAAGATTTTTTCTTTGTCGGTGATAGCAGCGGTTGGAATATTCCTTTACAATATTCTTGAATACCATCCCGAAAAATTAAAATCGCATTTCCATTTTTATATCCTCCGCGTTGTATTCGATTCCAATAATTTCAAATGGATATTGCTGGCGCTGATTATTATAGTAATGGCCACATTCACCCTTTACCTGAGCCGGCTGAATGCGCATCGCTCCGCCATGTGGTTTAAACGCCTCCAACTGCTTTCATCGGCCGCCTTCAGTATTGGGCACGGTGGCAACGACGCGCAAAAAGTAATGGGGATCATAACGGTGGCACTGATAGCGAATGGCAATATCAAATCGTTCGGGGAGATGCCGGTATGGGTGCCTTTATCCTGCTATACAGCGATGGCCCTGGGTACGATGAGTGGGGGGTGGAGGATTGTGAAAACCATGGGAAGCCGCATCACCAAAGTGACTCCCTTCGAAGGCGTGGCCGCAGAGACCGCAGGCGCCATCACCCTGTTTGTAACTGAAAATCTCAGGATTCCGGTCAGCACCACACACACAATCGCGGGTTCCATTATGGGCGTAGGCGCTACCAAACGCCTTTCTGCCGTACGGTGGGGTGTAACCGTAAATCTTTTATGGGCCTGGATATTGACCATACCGGTCAGTGGCCTGATGGCCGCGGTCGTTTATTATGTGGCCCATCACATTTTCCCATAGCCCAAACATTTTATACCTTGAAGCTGGTAACTTGCAGAGTTATTCAAGAGATGAGTCGATGACTTTAATCATCTAAAATTATGAAAGGAATTATACTGGCAGGCGGATCAGGAACCAGGCTGCATCCCATTACCTATGCTATCAGCAAACAGATCATGCCCATATATGACAAACCCATGATCTATTACCCGCTTTCCACCCTGATGCTGGCAGGTATCCGCGACATCCTCATTATCTCTACGCCCCAGGATCTCCCGGGTTTTAAACGCTTATTCGGAGATGGCAGCCGTTTAGGATTACAATTCACTTATGCCGAACAAGTTAATCCCAATGGCCTGGCACAGGCATTCGTAATTGGCGAAAAATTCATAGGCAAGGAAAAAGTGGCGCTGGTTCTGGGTGATAATATTTTTTATGGCGCCGGATTGGGAGAACAACTGAGCATGAATATAAATCCAGACGGCGGAATTATTTATGCATACGAGGTGAGCGATCCTGAACGCTATGGGGTGGTGGAATTTGATGCGCATATGAACGTCATCTCCATCGAAGAAAAACCCACAAGTGCCAAAAGCAGGTATGCCGTACCAGGTCTTTATTTTTATGACAATTCTGTTGTGGAAATTGCCAGGAACCTCAAGCCCTCCCCCAGAGGAGAATTTGAAATCACCGATGTAAACAAAGAATACCTTCGCAGAGGCAAACTGAAGGTATCCGTTCTGCCCAGGGGAACTGCCTGGCTGGATACAGGCACTTTTGATTCCCTGATGCAGGCATCTCTATTTGTGCAGGTAATTGAACAGAGGCAGGGCATCAAGATCGCCTGCATTGAAGAAATTGCATACAGAAAGGGCTTTATAAGCCAGGAGCAGTTGCTGGAAATGGCTCAGCCTCTCATGAAAAGCGGCTATGGCCAATATTTAATGAACTTAGTATCTTGAGCAAAATTTCAGACTGATCGATATGAAAAAAATTCTGGTAACGGGAGGATGCGGATACATCGGTTCACATACTATTCTGGACCTGATTGAAAATGGTTTCGAAGTAATATCGGTCGATAACAATTCCCGATCTTCTACCCGGCTATTGGAGGGGATTGAAAAGATTTCTGGGAAAAAAGTCAAGAACTACAAAGTTGACCTTTGCAATTTTGATGATACTCATGCCATATTCCAGGAAAATGCAGATATAATTGGTATTATCCACTTTGCCGCATTCAAGTCTGTGGGTGAATCGGTTGAAAAACCATTGTTATACTTTGAAAACAACCTGGTTTCACTCATCAATCTTCTCAAGTGCGTTGAAGAATTCGAGATCTCCTATTTTGTTTTTTCGTCTTCCTGTACCATATATGGCAACCCTGATAAAATTCCCGTCACGGAAAACACGCCACCCAAGCCTGCCGAATCGCCATATGGGTATACCAAACAAATGGGAGAACAGATCATAAATGAATTTGCCCGGGCCAATCGCATTAAATGCATTCTGCTGAGATATTTCAACCCTGCTGGCGCGCATACCAGTTCCCTGTTGGGGGAATACCCCATTGAAAAGCCTCAAAACCTTGTGCCGGCCATAACGCAAACAGCTATCGGCAAAATACAAACGCTGGAAGTATTCGGTGATGACTATCCTACCCGCGACGGATCCTGCGTGAGGGATTTTATTCATGTATGCGACTTGGCTCATGCCCACACACTGGCCCTTCAATATTTACTGGATAATAGGAATCAGGGCTACTGTGATGTTTTTAACCTGGGAACGGGAAGTGGCATCACTGTATTGGAAGCCATCCGTGCATTTGAAAATATCACCGGTGTCAAACTCAATTATATAATCGCACCCAGGAGGCCCGGAGATGTAATAGCAATCTATGCCAACAATGACAAAGCCAGGCAACTCTTAAAGTGGAATCCCAAATTCAGCCTGGATGATATCATGCTCACCGCCTGGAAATGGGAACAAAAATTAAAGGCCGATGAAAAATTATTCACAGGCAGAGATTTTCAAATGAATTGATCCGGGCACAGGCATTCAACAACTCTATATCGCCTGCAAGAAATTTTTGCCTTCATACATATTAATGAAAGGAATGGGGTAGAACCTTCCGCGCCTGGGAGCCTGATTACTATTCGGGGAATGAAAATATTATCATCT
>CALFNL010000269.1 GCA_937902875.1 uncultured Bacteroidota bacterium
AATTTTCTTACCAGCTCATGCAGGCCTATGACTATGTCTGGCGCTTCAGTAATAAAAACTGTAAGCTCCAGATGGGTGGAAGCGATCAATGGGGCAATATCATTACGGGTACGGAACTAATCAGAAGAAAAACGGGTGGTGAAGCCTATGCATTCACCTGCACCCTTATCACCAAAGCGGATGGAGGTAAATTCGGGAAAACGGAAAAAGGAAATGTGTGGCTCAATGCTGAAAAGACTTCTCCATTCCAATTCTATCAATTCTGGCTGAATGCATCAGATGAAGACGCCGAAAAATGGATCAGGATTTTTACATTCCTCCCCAAAAATGAGATTGAAAGCCTGGTTGCGGAACACCGGCTCAATCCTGGCGCCAGGGCCTTACAAAAGAGACTGGCGATGGAACTCACGGTATTCGTGCATGGAAAGGAAGAATATGAAAAAGCCATATCCACCACGGAAAGATTATTCAATAATCAGTCTGCCCCTGCCGAAACCCTGAGCATCGAAGATCTGGAGGGCATGGAAGGCGTTTTGAAATTCGGGTTCCCACTCGAAAAGATCAGAGCCGGAATTGACGTGGTTAGCTTTTTGGCAGAAACCGGCAGTTTTGCGAGTAAGGGCGAGGCCAGGAAAATGATTCAGAATGGCGGTGTGAGCATCAACAGGCATAAAGTGAATGAAATTTCCACACTTATTACCGAGTCAGATTTGCTCCATGAGCAATATATCCTCATCCAAAAAGGAAAGAAACAATACTACCTTGTAAAAGCCAACTGAGCCGGGAGTCAACCAAATTTGGATTAAACGGGGCGAGTCTTTATTTTTGCATCCCCTTGGGGCACCCATGTGGGAAAATGGCCTATAGTATAATGGTAGTACGACAGATTTTGGTTCTGTTTGTCGAGGTTCGAATCCTCGTAGGCCAACGGAAAAGTCGAAGTTGAGCTTCGGCTTTTTTCATCAGTTTAATTTGCCCGATAGTATAAGGGTAGTACGACAGATTCTGGTTCTGTATGTTTGGGTTCGAATCCTAATCGGGCAACAAAGGGAAGCAAACAGGAAATTTTTCTGATCGCTTCCCTTTTTTTCTTTCTATCACTGAAAATAAAAACAGGAAAGATTAGTAAGAGATCAATTTATTGGTTAAGTAACACTTTATGCACCTGCCTGCAATCAATGTCTGAACTTTCATTCAGGCGAATATTCGTAAATTGCTACCAAAATAATTCTTCATGGAAGAACATATTGTGAAAATCCTATCGATAAATCCTGTTACACATAATGTAAAGCAATACAGAGTTTCCAAGCCGGCCGGATACAGTTTCATACCCGGACAAGCCACGGAATTAGCCATAAACTTACCCCGATGGAAAGAGGAAAGAAGACCCTTTACCTTCACCAGCCTGAATGAATGGGATCATCTTGAATTCACTATCAAAAGCTATAGAGACCATGATGGTGTAACCAATCAACTGGACAAATTGAAACCGGGTGATGAACTGATCATCCATGACGTATGGGGCGCTATCCAATACAAAGGGGAGGGCACATTTATTGCAGGCGGCGCGGGAGTGACACCTTTTATAGCAATTCTGAGGCAATTGTATAAAGACGGGAAAGTGGGGGAAAACCAACTGATCTTTTCGAACAGGATAAAAGCAGATATTATCCTGAATGAAGAATTCCGAAAAATCCTGGGGAATAATTTTATCAATACGCTCTCCGATGAAAAGACTTCGGAATATGATTTCGGCTTAATTGATGACGCCTATCTCCTTTCCCATGTCCCGGACTTCTCACGCCATTTTTATATCTGCGGTCCCGACCCCATGGTAACAGCCATGCAGGAAACCCTGAAAAAACTTGGGGCCAAAGATTCGGTGATCACGGTAGAAATGTAGCGGTTCCTCCTAAATGGATTCAGTTTGAACAGAATTTATATTCATCACCGGGTGTTTGAAGTTTGCTATTTTTAATTGCCCTTTCAAAATTGGGAGTCTTAAAAATTACGGCTTATGACTTCAGGAACCGATACTACACCATTTTACAAGAAAGCCAGCCTGAGCCTGCTCGGGCTCTCCCTGGCCGGATTGATCATTTACCTGGGGCAGGATATTATTATACCATTTGCTTTTTCAATTTTATTGGCCATTTTGCTGTTACCATCGGTAAATTTTCTTGAAAAAAAGAGAACCCCCAGGGTTTTGGCCATATTTATCGTGCTCACCTTCGCAGTCATCTTGATAGCTTCCATATTGTATTTCCTGTCTGTGCAAATGATAAATTTTGCAAATGATATACCCTCTATTAAGCAGCATTTACAGGAACATTATGTCACATTGCAGAAATGGGTTCGCAGTCAGTTTAACATAACCCTCCGGGAACAAAAAGAAATGCTCCAGAATGCTACCGCCAAAATGAAGGACTCCACTCCGGGTTATATTAGCGAGACCTTCCTTTCTGTTACACAATCCATCATGCTCATAGTATTGTTGCCGATCTACACATTTCTTATGCTCTATTACCGCGACATGATCAAAAGATTCCTGGTGGCTTTGTTCCATGTTCACCACGAAGCCAAAGTGAAGGAAGTATTGAAAGAATCAAGGTCCATCATTCAAAGCTATATGGTTGGGCTTCTATTCGAAACGGCGGCCGTGGCAGCTCTGAATTCCCTGGGCTTCATTATTCTGGGCATTCAATATCCCATTTTCCTGGCCGTATTGGCGGCCCTGCTCAATCTCATTCCTTATATTGGAGGTTTAGTCGCCGTAATTTTCTGCATGCTGGTAACGATTACAAATTCCACGCAAATTTCAGATGTAATCTGGGTAGCCGTAGTACTCGGAATTGTTCAGCTGATCGACAATAATTTCCTAATGCCCAAAATTGTAGGATCAAAAGTGAAGCTCAATGCGCTCATGACCATTATAGCCGTATTGATTGGAGGAGCCTTGTGCGGATTTTCGGGCATGTTCCTGGCCATTCCGGGAGTAGCTATTCTGAAAGTGATCTTCGACCGGGTTGAAGGCCTCAAGGCCTGGGGTATCCTGCTGGGCGATGATATCACGCCCATTGCTCCCAGCCCGCTCATAAGGAAATTGCGGATCAGGCGCAAAGGAAAACTGCCGGTACCTGGGTCAAAGGACTAATCTTCCATGGAGGCCGGCAGTCTTCCGGCCACACCAAAAGCAGGAGCCGCTTGCATCCTGACGGCATTATCTTTACCAATTAAGAGTTCCTTTTATACTTTCCATCTTGAAAGGGCTGATATTGCCCGCCCTTCAATACTGGTAGCAGGTAGAATAGGCCCTCCCCGCTCTCATCAGCCAGTTAGCGGGATTTCCGTGCCAAATGATAAAATACCTCCTGGTCGTGTCTATTCAACCCTAATTGCCTCAGGAGCCAATCAGGCCTCAGTTTTGCCTGTTCCCTTAAATCCGGATCCATTGGTTATGGGAACCACCGGCTATCCAGATCGGGAAGTATTGGGCAGGGCTCTTCTTCTTTTTGGGGAAAAAATAAACTCCGGGTAAAAAAAACTTAATAACAATTATTTTCTTTTATACAATCGTGAAATCCTTTATGCATAGTTTTGTAGTATTAAACCGCTTGCCATGATAAAATCCACCTTCTATAAGCCGCCGCCTTTCATAGTTGAAAAACTTACCCGCCTCCTTAATTTATTGATTAATGAGAAACGAAAATATGAACATATAGCGGAAAACATCAGGGACAAAGAATTCAAGCGGACCGTTATTAGCCTTGCGCAGGAGAGCAATCAATATGCCTGCGAATTATCATCCCAGATTCATTCCCTTGACGGGGATATACCACTCGAACATTTTCCTGACGAAAAAATCTATCCGGTTTTAGATACAGGATCTACGAATACTGAAAAGGAAGTACTACTTTTTTGCAGGGAAAGTGAGAAAAATATGATTACAGCGTATAGAGAGCTTTTGAATGAACCCTATCTCATGGAGGGCGTGCGAAAAGTGATTCGATACCAATTGAACGGAATCATGTATGCTTTTCTGCAATTGAAATTGCTAAGCAGTACAACCTGATTTTTATCCAGACCAATATGAATTTCATAGGGCTTCATGGTCCTATTTTTTTTTGTCAATTCTGCGTGTGATCAATATCAGGAGCATGATGATGGCAGATATGAATATGACTCCTGACCAAAACCCTGCTTCAAATATGCGACCAATAAGCCTGCAACCATTCAATCCGGTTGAAATTAGAAATACAAGGCAGATTTTTTTCATGGTCACTGTTTAATGGGTCAATGAAATAATTCTTCTTTGCCCAGTTGATTTGGAGTAGTTCGCGCCCCTGTAAATCCTGCCGGGCGTAACCATCATTTGCAAGGCCGCAGAACCCGTTCAGATTATCATCATGCAGGCTTGCCCAGCCATTTTCTCAAATCCATTCCTTTGCCCAAAACGGGATTGAACAGGTCTCCTTTTTTCAATAGTCTTTTTGGCAGGGAATGAATGGTGAACATGGTAGGATGTAATCCTTTTTTTACCTCCTTCCACTCCAAAGCTGCGGATGCCGGAGCACCGGGCATGGGACGCAAACTATACACGCTGGCCAATGTTTGGCCCTTCTTGTTTTGAAGATAGTCAATATATATTCTCCCCTTCCTCTTTTCCAATGGTCGTTCCATGGTAGTAATGGATGGCAATGATTCGTTAACCAATCTGCCTATCAATTCCGCATAATACTTCACATCAACATAATCATATTGTGCACCCAAAGGGATGTATACGTGCAATCCTGTAGCACCTGACGTTTTGCAATAGCCCTTTATGCCTCCTTTCTTAAGTACTTCATTCACCGCAAGGGCCACTTCAATAACCTGGTCGAATGAATTTTCTTCAGAAGGGTCAATGTCAATCACGAGATAATCAGGGTTATCAGGGTGACTTAACCTCGAATTCCAGGGATTAAATTCAATGCAGCCAAGATTATTGAGGTAGAAAAGCGTGGCCTTGTCATTGCAAATGATATAATCAATTTCTTTATTTGCTGACTCGGAATAAATTTTTTTAGTTCTAACCCAGTCTGGCGCCGTATCGCCGGCATCTTTGTGAAAAAAACCCTGATCCAGTATGCCATTGGGATTCCTGCGCAGGGATTGAGGACGATCTTTGAAATAGGGTATGATGAAATTATAAATACTGTTATAGTATTCAAGTACATCGCCCTTTGTGATTTTTTCTTTTGGCCAGTAAATTTTATCCTGGTGCGTGAGTAGTACCAAATGGCCATCAACTTCTATTTCTTTTTCGGAGGAAATTATTTTTGGCGCCCCGCCTTTCTTTGCTTCCATGATTTTGGTATTTCAGTTTTTACTTCTTTGGCTCCCTTGTCTGTTCTTAGGCCAAGGAATACAGGATGCCTCATTTGGCCGTTCTCGGTAAGTTCACTGTATTTGACATTCGCCACCAAAACGGGTTTCAACCAGGTTGGTGAGCCATTGGTTTTTATTGGATGCGCAAATGGGGGTTTGCGGCTTATATAACGTTGCATCTGTTCATATAGAGCCTTTAATCCTGATTCGGTAAAACCTGTGCCTGCGTGGCCCACATAATCAAGGGATTTATTTTTGTAGGTTCCTAATATCAATGATCCAAAATATTTGCGTTCCCCCTTGGGAGCAGTATATCCCACAATTACCACTTCCT
>CALFNL010000270.1 GCA_937902875.1 uncultured Bacteroidota bacterium
TTCGATTATGAAGAACGCTGTATGCTCAGGTTGTTTGTTGATCATGTCGATCTTTGCAAATGCACAAGCCAAATTCACGCTTAGCGGATATGCAAAGGATTCATTGAGCGGAGAAACCCTGATTGCCGCCTCCATTACCGTAAAGGGCCAGACCCGCGGAATCAACAGCAACCAATATGGGTTTTATTCGATGACGCTTCCAGCGGGTGTTTACCAGATCTCCTGCAGTTTTGTTGGCTATGAATCCAAGGAAGTGGAAATTGATCTTAAATCAAACCGGGAATTCAATTTTGAATTATCACCCAGGATAAAACTCTCCGAGGAAATAGTAATTTCTTCCAAGCGACGCGACGCGAATGTGAAAAATTCACAGATGGGGCAAATCGATCTAACGATCAATGCCATCAAATCTGTTCCCGTGATATTTGGAGAAGTGGACATACTTAAGACGGTGCAATTATTGCCAGGAGTGAGTAATGCCGGAGAAGGGAATAGCGGAATTTATGTGAGAGGCGGCGGTCCCGACCAGAACCTGATCATGCTGGACGATGCCGTGGTATATAATACGGGGCATCTCTTCGGTTTTTTTTCCATATTCAACGGGGATGCAATTAAGAATACAAGCCTGATAAAGGGGGGAATGCCTTCTCAGTATGGAGGCAGGCTTTCATCCGTACTTGATATCGCCATGAAAGATGGGAATCTGAACCGTTTTCAGATGGAAGGCGGAATTGGTTTAATTGCTTCCAGATTTTCGGTTCAGGGACCAATTAAGAAGAACAAAGCATCTTTTATTATTTCTGCCCGTCGAACTTATGTAGACGCGCTGGTGAAGCCATTCATTGAGAAAAGCAGTTCTTTTTATGGTTCAGGATATTATTTCTACGATCTTAATACAAAAGTGAATTTTAAATTCTCCGAAAAGGATCGGGTTTACCTGAGTGGATATTTTGGAAGGGATGTTTTTGATTTTGTGAATAACAGAAGATCTTTCGACATCGGTATCCCCTGGGGAAACAGCACGGCCACCCTGCGATGGAATCATGTTTTCGGGAAGAAATTATTTGCCAACACCACCCTGGTTTACAACGACTACAAATTCGATTTTAATGCGGCCCAGAATAATTTTCAGCTAAAGCTTTCGAGTGGCATCAGGGATCTGAACGCAAAAACCGATTTTGATTTTTATCCGGCTTCCCGTCACAAGGTGAAATTCGGGGGCCTATATACCTTACATGCTTTCACTCCCCAGGTGGTGAGTGGCACACAGGATTCGACACTGTTTCGGCCCAATAACGCCCAAAAGAAATATGCAAATGAAGCAGCCTTGTATGTTCAGGATGATTGGGAGATCGATGATAAATTAAAGATCAACTATGGAATCAGGTGGAGCATGTTTCAGCAGGTAGGCCCATTTTCCAAATATACAACAGACGCAGACGGCAATAGACTTGACAGCACGGTTTACAGATCGGCTCAACCAGTGAAAACTTATTCAGGTTGGGAGCCACGGTTTACGGTACGCTATGCACTAGATGATGAGGCCTCCCTGAAAGCATCCATCACACATAACTACCAGTATATACACCTCGTGAGCAATGCCGGCACCACTTTGCCAACCGATCTTTGGGTTCCAAGCACCTATCGTGTTAAACCCCAGATAAGCTGGCAGTATTCGATAGGCCTGTATAAAAACTTCAAGGAGCATATTTATGAAAGCTCTCTCGAATTTTATTTTAAGGACATGCGAAACCAGATTGAGTATCGGGAAGGTTACACGCCTTCCTTAAAAGATACGGAAGAGGAATTCGTATTTGGTAAAGGATGGAGTTATGGTGCTGAACTTTTTCTGAACAAAAAGAAAGGGAAATTGACGGGATGGATTGGATATACCCTTTCATGGACCTGGAGGAAATTTCCTGATCTAAATTCAGGGGAGAAATATCCAGCCAAATATGACAGGCGACATGACCTGTCTATTGTTGGAACCTACGAATTGAGCCGGAAATGGAAATTATCCGCCGTGTTCGTTTATGCCACGGGCAATGCAACCAGTCTGCCCGAGCGATTCTATATAGTTGAAGGGGTACTCACCCAGGAGTATAGCCGGATCAATCAATATCGTCTGCACGCATATCACCGTGTTGATTTTTCCGCTACCTATACCCCTATGCCGAAAAACCAGGCTCGATTCCACAGTAGCTGGGTATTCAGTATCTATAATGTTTATAGCCGGGCCAATCCCTATTTCATTTATTTTGATCAAACGGGCAGCCCTTACAACGGTACACTGCAGGTTCAGGCAAAGCAGGTATCCTTATTCCCCATCATTCCCAGTGTTACCTGGAATTTCAAATTTTGACAGGGTCTGGCACGGACAGATTTTTGCTTATATATATTCACATGTATCTCATGCAATATTCCAAAGGTTACTCTCTCTGTTATTGAATCTATCGTGATAGGATCAGCGAAAACAAAAAAATATGAAATTCTGTATTTTAGCATGGCTGAGCCATTCATACATTCTATTTCCCATTAATCATTAGTTTATTCATGTTGGGGATTGAAAATAATTTACTTTAATACCTGAAAAAACCAAAAACATGAGAAAAACAAGACTGATTCTGGCTGTTCTGCTATTTCCATTCCTCTCAGCAATTGCCCAGGAAAAAATTGATTTGGGCATGCTGCAAAAGATCCGTGAAGAGGGACTCAATCATTCCCAGGTGATGGACAATGTGTTTCACCTTACGGATGTAAGCGGCTCCCGCGTTACAGTTTCACCCGGATTTACGAGGGCCTCCAATTGGGCAAAGAACAGACTCTCTGGGTGGGGTCTGGAAAATGCAGCATTGGAACCCTGGGGCGAATTTGGTAAAGGTTGGGAATTGCAAAAGAGTTATGTGGCCTTGGCCGCACCCTACTATAAGCCAATGATAGCCTTTCCAAAAGTGTGGTGCAAGGGAACCAATGGTCCTCAAAATGCTGAGCTGATCCTGATAGATGCAAAAGATTCTGCAGATCTTATTCAATACCAGGGAAAACTTCAGGGCAGGATTATTATCCTGAACAGAATGGATACCTTGAAGCCGGATTTCAAGGCCGATGCGGAACGTTATACGGATGAAGAATTGAAAAAAATGGCAGACAATGTGCCAGCTCCCCCCGATACCGCGGCCATGCGCAGGAGAAGGGAACAATTCCAGCGCCAGGGCAGCTTCAGGGTTTTAAATGCTCTGAAGAATATGGCTGAGAAAGAAGGAGCCATCGCAATGCTCAGCACCAGTCCCCGTGGGAATGATGGCACTTTGTTTGTGCAGGGGGGAGGAGCCTACGCCGCAAATTCCCCTGAAAATTTTACCGACGTTGTAATTGCATTTGAGGACTATATGACCATTGTTCGGCTACTCCATGCCGGTATTCCGGTGAAAATTGACATGGATATTAAAACAAGGTTTATCACCGACGACATGAAAGGTTACAATGTAGTTGCCGAAATCAAAGGAACCGATAAGAAATTGAAAGACGAATTGGTAATGCTCGGCGGCCACCTGGATAGCTGGCAGGGCGCTACAGGAGCTACAGACAATGCAGCCGGTTGCGCGGTGATGTTGGAGGCGGTCAGGATCCTGAAAGCACTTGGAATAAAACCCAGGAGGACTATTCGGATAGCCCTTTGGAGCGGTGAAGAGCAGGGTCTTTTCGGATCCAGGAATTATGTAAAGAATCATTTTGGCGATCCTGCCACCATGCAATTATTACCCGATCATGCAAAATTCTCTTCTTATTTTAACCTGGATAATGGTTCAGGAAAAATCAGGGGCATCTATTTGCAAGGGAATGAGGCCTGCAGATCCATTTTCCAACAATGGCTCGAACCGTTCAAAGACCTGGGAGCAACTACGGTAACCATTAATAATACGGGCGGAACTGATCACCTGTCTTTTGACGCGGTGGGGCTGCCCGGATTCCAATTCATTCAGGATCCCCTGGAATATGGCACCCGCACGCATCATACGAATATGGATTCTTATGATCATTTGTCGGCCGAAGACCTGATGCAGGCCGCAACCATTGTGGCGGCATTTGTGTACGACGCTGCCATGAGGGATGAAAAATTGCCCAGAAAAGAATTGCCTAAGCCCAGGGGGAACCAAAGGGGATTTTAGATGGATGTCTATGGAAATAGATGCCAGGAAATAAAGAGTTGGAATTCAGGTACAGAGTAAAATCTACCTCTTGGATTAGTGGAATTCCCTAGTGAATTCCACTAATCCATATCTGCCTTCTTAAAATACCTATTTAAATATGCTGCATATTGCAATTTTGATTAATTTTTTGTAAGTTTATAGTCTTCAGATCCGATTCCAATGTTCGCCCTGACGGTATGCATATACCTAATTTTCTAATGTCACTATAATACGCCGGGAATAAATCCAAATTTTCCTTCTCCTAATATCCTTTGATATTCCTTTTGGAAGATCATAGTAGTTTATTTTGCAACGACTGATAGGTTAAAGTCCATTGTTTTCTTTGGAATAAGAAAGTCTGTTTCATTCCCATATATCTGAGTATGGGCAGTTTGAATAGCTGCACCTAAATGTATGGTCAACGCGTATAGCTTGTCGGCATGTTTAAGATGATGCTTAAGACTTGCAATATTCGGCATACTTGTTACTCAGGTAAAGCGAAGCTTTGTTTCCCCTTGTTACCCTCTTACATCTGGTCCAAACCCAATTATTTCCATTTATTAAATTTTTACAAATTTGAATATATCGGTTCCAAATGATTCTCTGGTATGGTATGCCGTAAATACCAAACCCCGCTGGGAAAAAAAAGTAGCCGCTTTGCTTTCAGCCAGGAATATTTGCAATTACTGCCCGCTCAATAAGACAATCAGGCAATGGAATGACCGCAAAAAAATTGTTTTTGAGCCCTTGTTCAAATCCTATGTATTTGTGAGGGTGTCCGAAACCGACAAATGGAAGGTGATGGATGTGGCGGGGATCTTGAACTATGTTTATTGGCTCGGCAAACCGGCCCGGATAAAAGACGAAGAAATAGAAATGATCAGAAATTTCCTCTATGATAATATAGAGGTTGTGGTAGAAAAACAGAGTGTGACTCCGAATCAAAAAGTAAAAATTATCAGGGGTTCATTCATCAACCACATCGGTCATGTTCATGAAATTTATGGCAAAAGGGTTAAAGTGGTGGTTGAGAGTCTTGGCCTTGTGCTGACTGCCAATTTCCCCATTTCGGCAATTCAGTCCTGGCCCTGGTGATTTCATTTCATTACCAGAATGGATGCGGTGTTAGCCCAAACCGGCATGAAAGTGTAAAAGAGTCAGGTATAGGATCTATAAAAATTGCTTAGCGGTTTACGGATTTTGCTGTGAACATTATCTGCCAAGAAAAGGATTCTCCTTAGCCCCAACAAATAATCTAAAATAATCGGTATGAATTTCACGGCATTTTCTGACTATGAAACGAAACAATGCATTAGTTCCAGGTTGAAGTATTTTATAAAGATGACTGCCTGCCTGTTTTTTTTCTTCGAAATAACTTCCTGTACGGGATCCAGAAAAATGGTGTACCTGTATGACTTGAAGGATACTTCCACAGGGAGTCTTTCAAAAGCAAAAGATGTTTTTGAGACCCCAATTCAAAAAAATGATCAGCTTAGCATATTAGTTGGGGGATCCAATGTGGAGGACCTTGTTGCCCTCAATTCTTCGAGTGGGATTATTCCCGGAAACAGTGCAGCAAATCTCCCTTCCAATTTGGGCGCAGCTGTTCTTGGATATTTGGTTGAGGGTGATGGTACCATAAAATTGCCCTATCTGGATAAGATAAAAGTAGAAGGACTCACCCGTTTGGAACTGGAAAATGAATTGACAGAGAAATTCAAGGCATATACCAAGAACCCCGTCGTAAATGTTCGGTTTCTAAATTACCGTGTATCCGTAATGGGTGCCGTAAATAAGCCCGGAACATTTGCGATCCCCAACGAAAGGATCACAATACTGGAAGCCCTTGGATTGGCAGGAGACTTAAGTATTACGGGAAAAAGAAACAATGTACTGGTGGTTAGAGAGTACAATGGAGTTCGGAATTTTGGCCGGGTAAATTTATTGTCTAAGGAGATTTTTAACTCGCCCTATTTCTATCTCAAGACGAATGATGTTGTTTACGTGGAGCCCACAGCTTCCAGTTTCCTGCCCAGGGAGCGATTCCCGAATTACATGACTCTCATGGCAGGCAGTTTATCAGTAGTTCTTACAATTATCAATATTATACTTCTCTCAAAAAAATAAGACGTTGGAAACAAAAATAATAACAAACAACTACCACTCCGATCCCGAGGAAGATAATCATAAACTGGGTCGAAATATTTTCAGGATATGGTCTCACTGGCCAATTATTTTAGTGATTCTCCTGTTAGGGATTGCCGGAGCATACACCTACTTAAGGTATGCCACACGGTATTATGAAGCCAGGGCAAGGATGGTGGTGATGGATAATTCAGAGGAAAAAAACAGTAATATAATTCAAACCATCCATGTAGACAGCCGAGGTGAACAACTGGAGACCGAAGAACAAATTGAAATACTTCAATCTAAGGATTTGCTGATGGAAGTAGCCCAAAAATTAAAATTAAATATCCAGTGGGCAAATAAGAATGGAATCCAGACTAAATATCTCATGCATAACCTTCCGGTGGAGCTAACCCTTGAGTCCTCAAATGCCATTGACTCCACGATTGAGGGATTTGTGAATACATTTCCCGATCAAAATAAAGTGCAGTTTAGGGGGAGATTGTACCCTGCTGATACAATCGTCAACACATTTTTTGGAAGAGCAATTTGGCATATTAACAGGAATGAAGCTGGGAATGAAAGCAAGTTATTCCTGAAGATAAGGCCAATGAATAGTGTTGCGGAGGATTTATCGAAGAATCGCCTCAAGGTTACGCCGATCAATAAACAGTCTGCCATTCTTGACATCAGTCTGATAGATGAGATCCCCGAGAGAGGAGTGCAGATCATAAGTTCTTTAATTGATGCGTATAGCTCTGGAAATATGACGTATAATAAAAAAGTGCTTTCGAATTCGCTGGGATTTATAGATGATCGCTTAAAAATCATTTCGGAAGAAGTGAATAACGTTGAAAAGGAGCTTCAGGAGTATAAGTCTGGCGCCAAAATAACAGACCTGGC
Organism: uncultured Bacteroidota bacterium; assembly: GCA_937902875.1. Taxonomy (GTDB): domain Bacteria; phylum Bacteroidota; class Bacteroidia; order Chitinophagales; family Chitinophagaceae; genus PSRI01. The sequence goes on from CALFNL010000270.1 coordinate 7,221, forward strand.
TAAAGAGGGACAAAATTTCCTGGAGCAGGTAAAGGATAATGACCAAAAGCTCAGTGAAATTGATATTCAAATGAGCGTTTTGCAGCAAATTGAGAAATATGTATCGCAGCGTAACCAAAGCTCTGACGCCGTACCCGCTACCCTTGGTCTTACCGACCAGGTATTGGTAAATTTGCTTAACCAGCTTTTTCAGGATGAGTTTGATCTGCAAAAAATGAGGAAATTATCGGGCGTCAATAATCCCATGGCTAAGGTTCTTGAGGAGCAGATCAATCAATTGAAACCCAGTATACTTCAAAGCGTGGCAAATCTCAAAAGCAGTCTTTTGACTTCCCGCAATTCCTTACTGGCTAACAATTCAAGTTATGATAATTCCCTGAAAAGCATTCCGGGAAAGGAGAGAGAACTCCTGGATATAAGTCGCCAAAGGGCTATCAAAAATGATATCTATACTTATCTCCTGCAAAAGCGCGAAGAAAAAGCAATAGCCATTTCTGCTTTAACTCCAAATTTCAGGATGATTGAAAGTCCCGCAAGTATCGGTCTGACTAAACCCCAGCCCTGGGCCATGTATTCCTATGGTATTCTGGCTTCTTTATTCCTGGCGTCTCTCTGGGTGTACCGGAAGGAGTTCCGCAGCAGCAGAATCTTATACCGTTCTGAACTCGATTCCTATGCCCATGCACCAGTGATAGGAGAAATTGTTTACCAAAAGACCGGACCGAGCACGGTGGTTATTGGTTCGGGAGTGCGATCATTAATCGCGGAGCAATTCCGTGAATTGAGAACCAATCTCAGTTATATTGGAAATGATACTGGAGGAAAGGGTAAAGTGTTACTACTTACTTCCTTCATACCAAAAGAAGGGAAGAGTTTCATTTCGCTAAACCTGAGGATAAGGTTTGCAATAACAGGCAAGAAAGTTGCATTACTTGAATTCGATCTTTATAACCCCAAAATCAGCCATAAATTGGATATCGTTCAGGAGCCAGGCATCACTGATTTTTTGAAAGGCGAAGCTGCAATGGAAGAAATTATCAAGGCCTGTCCCTCACAGCCCAACCTCTGGGTTTTACCCGCGGGAACCATGCCGGATGATCCCGCTGAACTAATCCTGAATGGCAGGCTATCGGATTTAATGGACCATTTGAAAAATGAATTTGATATTATAATTATGGATTCGCCCTGCCTGGGATTAACTACCGATTCTAAGATTCTGGCCGACTACGCCCATGTTACTTTGTATGTATTGCGCCAGAATTATACCCGCAGAAATTTTCTGAAATTCATAAACCAAACCTATGAGAGTGGAAAATTGCCGAATATGAATCTCGTCTTCAATGGAATCAAAATCAGAAGGATGGCCGGGATGCAAAATTGGAGCGGCTACGGATATAATACCTACAAATACAGGAATAATAATCTTTACTCACACAAGAGAAGCGGTAAAATTTCCAAAAGGCTAACTGAGAATTGATTACCGATAGATCCGGATTGATTGTTACAATATGAGAGAATAACATGCCAGCAGATGTTTGACCTTAAGACTAATGAAACGGTTATCAGGAAATCTAAGGGATGGATTTCGATCAATTGGAATGAATTGATATTCCATAGGGATTTGTTATTCTTCCTGACGGTACGCGAAATAAGGGCGAAATATGCGCAGAGTATTCTGGGAGTGAGCTGGGCCATAATTCAACCATTATCTACTGCGCTGGTATTTACAATTATTTTTGGAAGGCTGGTGCGTGTCAATTCAAATGGCATTCCCTATATCCTGTTTAGCTATTTGGCGATGCTTCCATGGACTTATTTTTCAAGTTCTGTCAATGACGCGTCTGTAAGTCTGGTAAATAATACTACCCTCATCACCAAAGTTTATTTCCCCAGGATCTTCATTCCGCTCTCGGCGGCCATTGCCAGAACGCTGGATTTGTGCATAGGGTTTGTAATCCTAATCCCGCTAATGATTATGCATGCCAGAGTGCCCGGTTGGAATTTACTACTCCTGCCATTGCTCCTGCTAATATTATTTATCGCCTCCATAAGTCTAAGCGTTTTGTTTTCAGCAATGGCCGTTCAGTACAGGGATGTTAAACATGCCATGAATTTTCTTTTGCAGTTATTCATGTATGCTTCACCGGTCGTTTACAGTAGTTACAGCGTTCCTAAGGCGTGGCAACCCTGGTATGCCCTTAACCCTATGGTGGGTGTAATCGAAGGGTTTAGGGCCGCATTTCTGAACCTTCCTATTCCCTGGGAATGGATAATCATGGCTGGGTTTGTATCAACCTTGATGCTGATTTTAAGTACAGCATATTTCAGGCATAAAGAAAGCATCTTTGCCGATGTGGTTTAAAAACAGAAAGCATATACTATGAATGATTGGGCAATTAAAGTTGAAAATCTTTCGAAATTGTACCGCCTTGGAGTCAGGGACCATAGAGCCGACACTCTTTTTGGTTCAGCCATTTCTTTCATCAAGTCTCCAGTCAGAAATTTCAGGAAGCTCAGGGGCCTTGGGAAATTCAACAACCTGAATGATAAGAACATATTTTGGGCGCTGAACAATATTTCATTTCAGGTGAATAAAGGTGAAGCTATTGGCATAGTGGGACCCAATGGGGCAGGAAAATCAACATTGCTTAGAATATTGAGCCGGATTGCAGAGCCTAGTTTTGGCCAGGCCAGAATCAGAGGACGAATCTCCTCTTTGCTCGAAGTGGGTACAGGCTTTCATCCCGAATTAACGGGGCGCGACAATATTTACATGAATGGAACCATACTTGGAATGACAAGAAATGAAATAGACAGAAAACTGGATGAGATCATCGACTACAGCGGAGTGGAAAGACATATTGATACCAATTTGAAGTTTTATTCTTCCGGCATGAAAATAAGACTGGGATTTGCCGTGGCCGCATTCATGGAGCAGGAAATAATTATTGTAGATGAAGTTCTGGCTGTTGGCGACGCTGAATTTCAGAAGAAATGCCTGGGTACCATGGGGAACGTGGCGTCACAAGGCAGAACCGTATTGTTTGTAAGTCATGATCTGAATGCTGTTCAAAATCTCTGCAAGCGTGCCATCCTCTTAAAAGACGGCTCACTTGTTAAGG
>CALFNL010000271.1 GCA_937902875.1 uncultured Bacteroidota bacterium
GTTTTGGAACTTATTGCCTCTTTCATTTGTTACACATCCATCACCATTCGGTCATTGATGTCAACCATACCTGGCTTCGCGCCTGCACGCCGAACCACCAACGCCGTTGCGGCATAAGTATAAGCAGGAACGATTACTTCATCACCGGGTTTTATGCCCCACCATTTCAAAACCAATTGAGCGCCGGAGGTCCAGGAATTTACACAGGAGCATCTTGGCAATTGGGTGTATTCTGCCATCAAAAGCTCCAACATCTGAACCTTAGGGCCCGAAGTGATCCACCCTGAATTCAGGGTATCCATTACTTCGTTTACAACTTCCTCATTGATAAATGGAGGAGAAAAAGGAATCTTCATGAATGGAATTTCAATGAAATTATCTTTTGTTGGGAGTAAGCCGGAATTTTCTCATAATGCTTTTCTAAGCCCAGCCAGGAATCCAAGACCGTAAGCCAAATGTATTGCAGGATACACAAAAAACAACCTGACCAGAACAGCAATCCTCTTGTGACTCCTTAGGGTGTAAAAGGCACCTGCCAGGAGGTAGAGGCCCAACGGAATCAACCAGAATATATATGCAACCGCAATGAATAAGCTAAACAGGTATAGAACAAAAACGGCCGGTATGAGATGGCGAAGTTGCAAACCGCTATTTACCTTTTTTAAGACCAGCGGCTTATACAAGCCGTATTCATAATATTGCCGGAATAGTCTATTTAGAGAATTGCGGGGATAGTAATACAATTTTATATCAGGGCTCTGGTATATTGAAAATCCAAGGCTTCGAGCTCGATAATGGAACTCATCGTCCTGATTACGCTTAAGCGACTCGTCAAATAGTCCTGTAGTACTAAACATTTTTCGCTTCCAGGAACCAAATGTCACCGAATCTGTGTATCCCTCATACCCGAGTTGATGCACGCGGCTATTGCCGATGGCAAAGGGTGTGCAAATAGCATAAGCAATTGCTTCCTGCATGGAATCAAGATAGGCCGTGCGTGTTGGCCCTCCCACTATATCAGCCCCTGTCCTGCTGAAGACTGCAAGTATCGCTTCAAAATAATCTTCAGCATAACTGGTATGAGCATCCAGGCGCACAATGATTTCTCCTCTTGCCTTTTCAATTGCCTTATTCAGGGCAAATGAAACATAACGGCTGGGATTGTGAATCAAACTAATTTCGCTTTCCCCAATTTCCCAACTCCGGAAAATTTTCAATGTTGCGTCGGTAGAGCCTCCATCTACAATAATCAATTCTTTATTGGCAGGCTGAGACTTAGTGAATAATTCCAAAAGTTTTGTAATGTATTTTTCCTCGTTATAAACCGGGCAAATTACAGATATCACAGGCGGGATTGAATGATCCCTCAGGTGTCTGGGGTTGGTATGCATATTAACACTTGTCAAGTGTCAGGATTTAGCTACCCGGCAATTTCTTTCGTTGATACAATTTATGAGCGCCCTTGTTCTTAATTTCAAATTGTAATTGTTCAATACGAAATCCCGAATTTCCATCGGCGTAAATTTGTATTTGTGCAGCAGACTGATACTTTTGGCAATAGCCTGGGGAGTCAGATCTTCCAATATTATCCCATATTTCCCTACAATTTCAGGCAATGCTCCATGTGATGAAACAATAGGAATACATCCTGCCTGCATCGCTTCAATTACACTTAAGCCAAATCCTTCATGAAGGGAGGGTTGAACATATACCCTGCTCTGCCAGTAAAGAGTTCTTAATTCTTCTTCCTCAACAAATCCCTTAAGTTCCACATTGGAAGAAACATATTTCAGCAATTTTTTATGACTTTTATCCTGCCATCTGCCAGCCTGTACAAATTTATAAGCGGGCAATAATTGACCGGTTTCCAAAAACAGACTTATTCCCTTTCGCAATAAGTTCTCTTCAAGAACATTACCCACATTCAAGGCCATATCAAATTTTCCTGAGGGAGCAATGCCGGAATCTGGTATGCCGTGGTATATCATGCTAACCTTGTTTGCACTTATACCCGCCGCTTTCAAAGTTTCCCTCATTGAAAATCCGGAATTGCAAATTACATGAGAAACTTTTTGAAGTATATATCTTGTGACCAACCTTTTGAACCAATTCCTTTGATTTCCATATTTCGCTTCCGGAATATTTGCTGTATCGTATCCCCCGGCAACCAGGACAGTCAGTTTTTTTTGAAGGGCAGCAAATATAACCGGCAACAGGCTATGCCAGGAGGCAAACCAAATAAACAGCATATCATTTCGCTTCACGGCCTTCCACAATTGAATGGGCCTTAATTTGAATTTGCTACTAAATCCAAATTCTTCCACCTCATATTCCTCCGCCAGGATGTCGCGGTCAATCCGCACAAAAGATGTGAGCGCATTATGTACAAAAAGGATTCTTTGAATTTCCATTGTATTTGCCTGGTTAAAACCTGCTCTCATGGCAGGGCATAATTTTCAAATTCTGGATACCCTGAACTTGCAGGTTAGCCTATAAGAACCTCCTCAAACTTTGAAACATATCTTTCAGGAATAATTTCCTCCAGCGTAGGGAACACGAAGGTCTTGTTGTGGAACAACTTTATTTCTGCTATCATTGCCCTATAATCACCGTTGGGCACTAATATTCCCGCCAATTTCAATTCCTCAAATAATTGGCGCGCCCCCCCTCCTTCATATGCGTACACAGGAATTTTCAAAGCATTGGCTTCCACCAATACCCGGCCTGAAGGCTCCGGAAGATTCGACAAATGGATAATCAAATCACATTTGCTCATTTCACCAGTTACATCGTGAGAGAATTTATGCAAATGAATTCTCTCCTTGTTAGGAAGGGACTCGGCAATGTTCTGTAATTCCCCATAATAAGTTTCGTTATTGTCAGTATTTCCATAACAAACAAATTCAAAAGCAGGATCCGAAAGCTCAGCAGCAATTCTCAGGAAATCCCTATGACCCTTCCAGGGAATATAGCGGGCAAACATTCCAATCCGCAGGCTATTGAGAGACCTGCCATTGCCAATTGCACGCCCCATGCCATTTACAATAACCGGATTAAACATTCTTGTAACCTTTGCTTCAATTCCTGGAACAAGCCTTTCCTTAACCGCATCGGATACCACAATAATTCTATCCATCCTTTTTGAAATTCGGTCCAACCCGATTCCGTATAGTCCCATAACCCTATTTCTGTTAATTAGATCATGCAAATGCATCACTTTTCTAAAACTATGATCGCCCCTGATCAATGATAGCAGCCAATGTGAAATCATGGAATTAGAAACTATGGCAACCGGCTTGTAGGCTTTGATGATTTTGCGCAATGCCAATTTGTTTCGCTCAATGGCTATCAGGTTCCTGAAGAGATTGCCGACGGAGAACCTGCCATTCACTGAAAATGAATAATAACTTTTAAAGGAGGAAAGTACCTTAACCCTGATATTTTGCCCGCCGAAATATTCATTCAAGCGCTTTTGCCCGTTGGTAACAAAAATGGGATTCCATCCATTGTCCTCCAAAATGGGCAATATATACTTATAGTTGGTTTCCGCCCCGCCTATAAAGTCAGCATCAATAAGGATTAGCAGATTTTTCATTGATTATTTGCTTTTCCTTAAGTTCAAACTCGTATAATTTGGCATAAACAAAGAAATAGTACACGGCCCATTGAAATGCAGCAAAAAAACCCTTAAAGCCATACTTGAACATCTTTTTTTGCAGATAAACTTTAAAAAAAACATATAAGGGCTTTATATATTGCATTTTTCTGTTCCACCGCTTTTTGTTTCTGGTAAGCTCAATAAGCTCATACTTAAAATAGCGGTTATTTCTCAGCCACCAACTGCTTATGTCAGTAAAATCATCATGAATCAATGCATGTTTCAAACATATTGATTGCCCTTCACTCACAACCTGCGCGTGTACTTCCTTTTCCTGGTATTTCCCAAAGCGCTTGTTAAATAGCCTGGATTGATAGTCTGGATAATTCACACCATTTCCCGGGAGTTCCCCCCAGAATTTATTTTTTCGGGGGATATAAGCCAATTCAACACCTTGAGGTATATCAGCCAGAAATGAATCTATCTCATGCAAGAGTTGAGGTTCCGGCAATTCGTCCGCATCAATGATGAAAACCCAATCATGCGAGGTTTGGGTCAACGCCCAATTTTTTTGGCTGGCAGAATTAATGTATTCATGCTGCATGATCCTCACATCATACTTTCCCGCAATTTCAAGTGTACTGTCGGTACTGTATGAATCACAAATAATCACCTCGTTGGCCCAAGGCATTATTTGACTCAAAAGCGGACCGATAAATATTTCTACATTGTAAGTAGGAATGATTACTGATAGGCTAACTTTTCTTTTTTCCATTTGATAATGTGGTATTTCCCACTATCATGAATTTTGATACTCCGCAATAAGCCGGCGTTCAGCAGGCCAAAAATCCACATCAGTTCGTATCGATTCAGAGCGGCTTCTAATAAGAAAATGGTAGATAAATAGATCAGGCAGCTCATCGCCCAATTTTTTTGATGAGAGTCTGCCTCGCCAACCAATGCTGCAAAGGGTTTATACAACCATGGAATCAAAATGACTAATGCCATTACTCCCAGATTTCCTACCATTTCCAGATAACCATTATGCACGAAGATGAGATAACCAGCCCCGCTCCCTGCTATTGGATGCTGTCGAATGCTTTGCCAAGCATAGGCTATAATGGAAGTTCGATTCACATCAGGAGATTCATTGCCCAAAAAAACGTCCCTGATGCCCTCAAATCTACCCAGGATTAGGTGGCCATATAAGTAAGTTCCGAAAGCAATGACCAAAGATCCTGCTAAAAATGGTAAGAGTTTGACTCTGCTCTTATCCCTGATCAATATATAGATCGCGGAAAAGAGAAGTGACAAATATGCCAACCTCTTTAAGGAAATAAGTACGGCCCCGGCGATGGAAAATAAAATTATTATTTTCATCACCTTACTCCATTTTTTTTCTGAAAGGAAAATGAGCGAGATTGGAGCATAGCCTAACACAGTGTTATTATAAGCAATGCCGTAAGTTCTGCTATATACTGAATAGTCATCTGCAGTACCTGAAGAATTATCTGCCAGGATAATGCTGCCATCTGCCAGACCAATATATCCCAAAATACCCGTGAAAGTTATCACGAATGAAATAATGATGAATGCAGTAGACAACCAATCAAGGTCAGTTTCAGATTTAATAAATATTTCAGCCAGGGCGCTGAAGATGAAAACTATCATTATTGCCATGGACCAGGTGAAGGTTTCATTACCCTGATTTCCTAATGCGTAGGCGTTAAAAATACCAAATACCAGAACAAATAACTGCAGATAATATCTGACCAAAAGAATTTCAGTGACAGAATGAATCATTAGCAGGGCAGCTACGCATAGTACAATGGTGCTGGGTTCAATTTCCCCTATGAATGGGAAATATATTCTCCTGCAAAACATCAATATGGTTCCTATCCAGAATAGCCATTTTATTCGCCATTCCATTACAATAATGATCGAGACAAATACGAGCACTAAACCAAATATCATTTTTACAACATCCACAGCAATTAATTAACCTGGGTAACTTAATATGAAGATGATTCTGAAAAAAAATGCAAGTCAGTTCCCTATGTTTTCCTGAAGGCTGGGTAATCCCTCTTTACTCGTTATGATTTGTGATATGTGAGAGTTAAATAGTACCTGCTCATATTTACAGATCATATTTTCCCGCGAAAACATTGAATCTAATTGCACTTTTTTGTAAAGAGTGGGAATAGCTGGCCTTTCCATAGCGTGCACCATGGCCTCAAAAAGAGAATTTTCATGTGGTTCGCAAAGCAATACATCACCAAACTCGGCAATTTCAGGCAGGCCTCCAACATTGGTTGCTACTATTTTTGATTTCCCTGCCATGGCTTCCAGAAGGCTTATCCCGAACGGCTCTCTCCGGGATGGAATAATAGTCAATTCGGCATGGTCTAAATAGGAAACTATTTCCCGGGGAGATAGTGAACCAGGAAATGAAACCTTTTCTTTCAGACCAAGGTCC
>CALFNL010000272.1 GCA_937902875.1 uncultured Bacteroidota bacterium
CAGGATTCCTGTTGGTCCGGCATTTCAACCCTCATGAGGCTTGGCGCTTGCTCTATCTTATTTTCAGGGCTGGCAATACCCCTTATTATTTCCGCCGATATCACTTTTAATTGCACCTGCCTGGGATTTCCTGAACCCTCCAGGGAAGGATAGACGAGAATACCATCGGAAGTTTTGTGAAAACTGCTGTCACCGGCCTTGGCAACCTGCACTGTCAACAGGCAGGCCATGATTATAAAATGATAACTGAAAATCCTTTTCCCCGGCATTTGAATCAATTTATGTATGAGTATATCAATTCCGCGATCTTAAAAATAAATCAAACCCCGAATCTGAATGATCGCAAAGGAGCAGTGGTTCACCGGCTCAGGTTCCAGGCAATGTGTGAATGTTAAAAAACACAATAATATTTTCGGCCGGTGAAATGGCAATATAGAAAAACTTGCCCATAACTTTAGTTTTCGTCGCAATTTTATACCGTCTTTTTTACATTTTTGTGACTGGTGCTGCATTAGGGCTAAAAAGGCTTTCTCGGTTTTTCTCCGTGTCTTCTCCATGCATCTTCGTGCAACTCCGTGTTATTTATTTCTCTTCACCCAGAGAACCGCCGTGCAAAAATTGCATAATTGATGGTTTCTTCCCAGATTGGTCACAATTTCCCTGGGCCGTGAATTTCGGCTGTCTGGCGCCAGGATTGAACAGGGCCATTTAGTCTATTTTCATAAACCAGAACTAAGTGTTAAATTACCGCGCAAACCAATTAGCGGGAGATCCATTGAAGCGAATACTACAAAACATTTTTACGATTCTTACTCCTCGTGAGAAACAAAAAATGCTTTCCCTGATTCTGTTCTCTTTAATCATCAGCATTGCTGATATCGGGTCATTGGCGGCGCTAATTTTTATCATTAATTTTTATACAGGTGGAGAAATGCCGGGCCTGCTTTCATTTTTGCCTTCCGGCCTGAAGAATCCTGACTCTGTTTCCCTGATCCTGTATTTCCTTCTATTTTTTATTGTAAAGAATTTTACAGCCTATGTAAATAACCGTGCACAGTACCGCTTCGTGTACCATGTTGCCTCCCGTATTTCAGAAGCCAATCTCTCAGGATTCCTTGACGGGCGCTTTACAGACTATGTGGAAGTGGATTCTTCCGTTCATATCAGAAAGATTTCACAACAGCCCATCGAATTCTGTCATTATGTGCTGGCAGGCATACAGCAGATCGCCACGGAAGGCATTCTCATTCTACTGGCTATCGTGGCCATTCTGCTTTTCAACGCGCACCTGTTCCTCCTGCTCCTGATTATTCTTTTGCCGGCAGTGGCTGTATTGGCTTATCTCACCCGGAAAAGGTTGCGTGTGGTAAGAGCGAATGTTAAGATCAGCAGTGAAAAGACCTTGCAATACCTGCAGGAGGCCTTGTCTGGATTCGTGGAAAGCAATATTTATCACAAGAACAGCTTCTTCACCCAAAGATATGTGGAGCAACAGCAGTCGCTTAACCAATATCTCGCGGAAGTTCAGATCACCCAGGGCATTCCATCAAGGCTGATTGAGGTATTTGCGGTATTCGGACTTTTCATTCTCATAGTGGTCAACAAGATGAGCGGTAATTCAGCAGCCGCCGGCTTCATCACCATCGGCGCATTCATGGCGGCAGCCTATAAGATCATTCCCGGTATAGTAAAGATCCTAAATATCTGGGGTCAGATACGGACTTACGAATACACCATTGAAGATCTCATCGAGAAACATCCCGGGGCCGTCACCGGCAGTGAAATACCGGTTTCTGCTCATATAGATTCGATCATGTTCAGGGATCTTTCATTTACCTACCATCAGAATCTCGTGATCGACCAACTCAATTTTCATCTGCAGGCCGGAGACTTCCTCGGCATCTCTGGCTATTCCGGAAAAGGAAAGACCACTGTTATTAATTTGTTACTGGGCTTCCTGTCTCCTGCCAAAGGTGATATTTTGATCAATGGTGTGATTACTGACATCGGCTCCAGGCGGGCTTATTGGAAGAATATAGCCTACGTGAAGCAGCAACCCTTTCTAATGCGAGGGTCCATACTGCAAAATATCATTCTGGATGAAACGGAGCCTGATGAAGGCAGGCTGGAGCTGGCCATGCTATATGCCGGTCTGCATGACATATTCGGAACCCAAAAGGATGGATTGCAGAAAATGATTACCGAAAACGGAAAGAATATCAGCGGGGGACAAAGACAACGGATAGCTCTGGCAAGGGCTTTGTATAAGAATGCAGATTGTATCATTTTAGATGAACCATTTAATGAATTGGATGAATCATCGGAGCAGGCGGTCCTGGATCATCTGCTGCGCTTACACGAGAGCGGCAAAATGGTGATATTGATTACTCATCGCGCGAAGAGTCTGTCTTTCTGCAACAAAATCGTTTCATTGCATGAAACCTGAAAACCCAGTCTTAATAATACTTACGCCGGGCTTTCCGAAAAACGAAGACGACAGCACCTGCCTGCCCACGCAACAATCCTTTGTAAAATCCATACTGGATCTTTACCCTGATATTCAAATAGTCATCCTCAGTTTTCATTATCCCTTTTCTTCCAAACCATACTTGTG
>CALFNL010000273.1 GCA_937902875.1 uncultured Bacteroidota bacterium
GAGTAGTGAATCATTTATGAGGGAAGTACCGCAGGGAATACAGAAAACTTTGCGTCCATTGCGAAACCTTCGCGGGCTTTGCGATACAAAAAAAATATCCACGCGCTTATACTTCCCTCACCACGAAAATGATCAAGGAAAGTTTTATTCAGTACTTTAACTTTTTAATAAGAGGGGAGTTACATTTTGTCTGGGAAAATTGACATAAACTGTCGTTTTTTTTACCAAATCAGAAAGCGTTTCTTTTTTACTGATGTGAATTATTGGAAACAGCAGTAGGAGAGGACGATAAGGGAATTTAAAATCACAGTCACCAATGATCGAAAACGTAAACATTTTAAAAACAGAGATCCTCTCAGACAATTGGTATATTCTCCGGAAAATAACCTACGAATACCAGAAAAAAGATGGCAGTCTGCAGACCCAGACCAGGGAAGCCTATGACAGGGGTAATGGCGCTACCATCCTGCTTTATAATAGGGAGCAAAAGACAGTAATTCTAACCAGGCAGTTCCGTCTGCCTACATTCATCAATGGGAATGAGTCCGGCATGCTGATTGAAGCCTGCGCCGGCCTGCTCGACAAAGACAATGCCGAAGAATGCATCTTAAGGGAAACAGAAGAAGAAACGGGGTATAAGATCACCGATGTGCGAAAGATTTTCGAGGCCTATATGTCTCCCGGTTCAGTCACGGAAATTTTGTATTTCTTCATCGCGGAATATCATAAGTCCATGAAGGTCGGTGAAGGCGGTGGGCTCGAGCATGAGGAAGAAAATATCGAGGTTTTGGAATTAGATTTTCAGGACGCCATGAATATGGTTGACAGTGGAGAAATTAAAGATGGTAAGACCATCATGTTGCTTCAATACATCAAATTGCACGATATCATTTAGGATATTCAGATCTTGGGGCAATGGCATAATCTTCAGGTTTCTTCTTTGGTGAATGCGAATCCCACCAGGTGAATATGGGAATTACTTTTTCTTCTTGGCAAAAGAATCCGGCAGTCCAGCTTTTTTAATGAACTTTAAAGCATTTTCTCTTTTTTTCGCAAAGAAGGGATCATTGGCATATTCCATAATGGTTTTATCAAGAATACTCTTCTCTTTGCCCGCGGACTTATTTCTTGTAGTATTTGCCATTCGCAGAATGATGTTTAAGAGTTTAAAATTACAAGTCTTATTTGGCTTTAAGGAGGAAAGCGCTGTAATTGATTCCTTTTATGGAATGGTAGCCGAATGTGATTGACATAGCCCTGTACATCAAATTCCCGCCTGATCTCATCCCACAATTTTACAATGCCCATTTGGTAAAATCTTGTACGGGACAGGGTGCTTCCGATCGCGACGATAGTGGCATGCGGATGATCTTTGATAAAGTAGGTTACAGTGGACGCAACAGTTGCCCACACCTTATTCCTGTCTGCGTTATTTGAGATGGATAGTTCATTGATACGATGAAGATTTTCATCCCAATCGCCAAAGACGAGGTTGAATACTTCTTCTTTCAATTCCTGTTACATCTAAAATTCCGCTACTTTTTTTATAGTTGCATTCGGCCCTTCGCTGCAAAACTCGTAATAGTGGCTTCCCGGGTGTTTTATAAAAGGATATCTGGCAGGTTTCGCACAGTGTTGGATTTATTATTTACGTTTTATTCATTGGCATAAATTTACGAGTCTATTACCACAGTTCACTTGCATATAGCCCTGCCTGTTCAAATGCAGGATGGAATATTTTTAAAGATCTTTGAGGTTTTTATCCCCGGGATTATTATAATCAATTCTGCAAGTGTACCTGCAAAAAATGCATTGGCAGATCTAAAAATTGTTGCCAGTGCTGGAACTTATCCATTTATTATTCAGTTTGCCTTCAGCAAGAATCTTGATGGCTTTTATTTACGAATGCCTTTTGGATTCTCACCCTCTCTTTGCCTGATAAATTTTAACAATGGTTCCTATTTCTGATCATTGATTCGAATAATAAAGATACTGCTGCAGAGAGTAAATCTCATATGAGATCCACCTCGAAAAAATGTTTTTTTTCTCTTGGACTCTCCATTTAATAGTTCTTTCTGAAATCGCCTGGCCTGGAATTTCAAATTCTATAAAATTCGAGGGCGGTGGAAATTTGTTCCGGAACAGTGTTTGGATACCAGATTTGGATTGCAACACGTAGAGAAGTTTCTGAACGGCCGGGATCCCTTTCTTTTTCCTTAGGCTCTAAGTGAAAACCATTAGAGGCGGCATTCATTTCACAAAGATATTTTTACAAAATAATTTGATTCGGTTGCTCTTTATTTTTAACTTGTTTCTCAGGTAAGAATCAATCCTTAATCACTTGAGCCTGTGGCTGAGGGGGCGATAGCATTTGTGAAGGTTATGGAAAAAATCAGGCTGACAGCGCTCACGCATCGTGGCAAATCCTGCATAGGGCTGCATTTCGCGGTAAATATTTCCCTGAATAATATAATTAAGAATCTGGCTTTCGCCAAATGGAGCAAGACGCATAGGTGTTGGTATATACCTATGGGGGAAAGCGAATATAATTCATTGGAGAGAGCCCTGCGGGGGAAAGCGATTCTTGATACCAATGCGCTGAAGAATTTCCTGGAGGCAGGAAAAAAGTTGCCTGAGGATCCGTCTGGTTTTCAATCATTGGATAAGGGATTAATTGAATCTGCCCATAGCAATTCTGCGGAAGCCAATCCCGGATTCAGAAAAACGGCTGCAATCGCGCCGAACAATAGTCATGTACTGACCGCGATGAAGCAGCAGCTTGTATTAAAAAGTTATAGTGATTCCACCATCAGAACTTACCTGAATGAAATGACACAATTTTTGCAAGCGATAAAGACCCATCCAGCGGAGGATTTTTCTGTTTCCCGCATAAGGGATTACCTGCAATATTGTTTTGAAACGCTGAAGTTGAGCGAAGCTACCGTGCACAGCAGGATGAACGCATTGAAATTTTATTACGAGCAGGTGTTAGGCAAAGAGAAGTTTTTTTATACAATACCCAGGCCCAGGAAGCCGTTGCAATTACCAAAACTTCTGAATGAAAGGGAGTTAGGCAGGCTCTTTAATGCGCTTGAGAACAAAAAGCATAAGGCGATGTTGTTTACGGCATATAGTGCCGGACTAAGGGTGAGTGAGATAGTCAATTTGAAGATTAAGGATATTGACAGCCAGAGGATGCAGATATTGATAGAAAGGGCCAAGGGGAAAAAGGACAGATATGTTAATTTAAGCCCTGTGTTGTTGGATATATTAAGATCGTACATAAGCACTCATCAACCCAGGCCCAGGATATATCTGTTTGAATCAGATTATTCCCGTCAGGCTTATCCTATTCGTACCGTGCAACAAATATTTTCAAATGCCAAAAAGAAAGCGGGAATATTGAAAAATGTTGGAATACATAGTCTGCGGCATAGTTTTGCCCATCATTTCATGGAAAAGGGCACGGACACCAGGTATATCAAGGATTTGCTGGGTCATTTTAATATTAAGACTCCGGAAAGGTATTTACATGTTGCCCGGAAACATCTTGTGAATATTGTGAGTCCTTTA
>CALFNL010000274.1 GCA_937902875.1 uncultured Bacteroidota bacterium
CAGGGGAATATTCCTGACTATTTCATGCTCGGCCTCGGCTGCGGATCTGCCCGTCTTCTTCATGATGCCGATGATCAGGCTTTCGTATCTGGCTGTGCGTGTATATCCGGGAAGCAAATTGTTTACGGTTATGCCGAAAGGACCGAGTTCCCTGGAAAGGGTCTTGCCCCAGGCTGCCAC
Source organism: uncultured Bacteroidota bacterium (assembly GCA_937902875.1). Taxonomy (GTDB): domain Bacteria; phylum Bacteroidota; class Bacteroidia; order Chitinophagales; family Chitinophagaceae; genus PSRI01. The sequence continues at coordinate 181 of CALFNL010000274.1, forward strand.
TGCTGCCCTGATGGTATTGGAAACGCCCAATCCTGGTATCGGCTCTTTCACCGACGTCGAAATGATATTGATGATCCTTCCGTAATTCGCTTCTTTCATTCCTCTACTTACTGCCTGTGTGATCTCCTGAAAATTCAGGAGGTGTTGGCAAAAGGCTTGTAAATATTCATCAGGCGAGGCTTCAATGGCAAGGCCCGGTTTCGGTCCACCCGTATTATTTACAAGAATATGAACGGGGCCTCTCCTTTTCAATAAGCCTTCGATGGCTTGCTTCACATCACCATTATTATTGAAATCGGCGGCAAGCCAATCATGTTTCTGTCCACTTGAGATATCCAGTTGGGTGATGGCCTGCCTCAATCTTGATTCGTTTCTGGCCATCAGGGTTATATCTGCGCCCAGCAGAGCCAATTCTACAGCAGAAGCCAATCCCAGCCCCGCGGAGCTGCCACCTACAAGTGCATGTTTTTTCCTGAGATCGAGGTTCATGAGTCTTATTTGTCAGTCAAAGCTAAGCGCTATCCATAGATCTTGTGCACCAGGTACGGATTCTTTGCTTACAGGATTCCCAAAACGGCGTCGGGAAATAGAGTGCATGGCTATTAAAAATATTCAGGGTTAAATTCAAATTAATATCTGATGGTTCCCACTCCTTTATCCAATTCAAGATGCTTATTGACAGATGCGGGTATCTGCTCCTTGTAATGACTCGTATAAACCAAAGTGGTATTGAATAAATGGCAGATTTCGGTCACAATGGTTCGAAACTGATTCTCCTGCTCCTCGTCCAGGCCCTGGCAGGGTTCATCGAGGATTAGCATGGGTGGATTCTTTACCAGGGCCCTCGCCAGCAATATCAATCTTTGCTGGCCAGTGGAGAACTCAAACAATTTCTTATTTAGGGAATCCTGCATGTTCAATGCCTGCATCCATTGCATTACCCGCGATTCCTGTTCCTGGCTGAGCTTCCTGAATAGTCCAATGGAATCAAAATATCCTGATGCGATGGTTTCAAAACAACTTGCGCCATAGTGGAAATACAAATGTATTTCGGGAGAAACATAGCCGATCCGGCGCTTTATATCCCAGATGCTTTCCCCACTGCCCCTGCGCCTGTCAAATAAATAAATTTCATTTGCGTAAGCTTGTGGATTATCCGCGGTAATGAGACTCAGAAGGCTGGATTTGCCAGCGCCATTCGGTCCTGATAAAGACCACAGTTCACCCTTCTTCACTTCCCAATTGATATCTTGCAGAATTATTTTCCCTCCATATTTCAGGTTCACCTTTTTCATTATTATGGCATACTCAAATTCTTCATCGGGTGGTTGATGCAATTGTGATAGAATATTGTGGTCTATCTGAGACAAATGCTTTTTGTGAACAATCGGCGATATGAGTATTTCATTTCTGGCACCTGCAGATGCCATCCTGCCATTTTGCAGGATGGCGATATGAGTAATGCAGGAAGGCAATTCTGCTGGAGGCGCAATGAGCAGGATGCCGATATTCGCTTCCGTGAGCCTGTTGATGATGCCATTAAGTATATTCCTGCCATCCGCGTCAAGACCAGTAAAGGGATTGTCGAGTATGAGAAATCGCGGCGCGCGAAGCAGGGCCCTGGCGATCTGCAGCCTCTTATTTTCGCCATTGGATAGTTGGATAAGTGGTTCGTTTAGCAAATGCGAGATCCGCATCAAATCAGGAATATCCAGGGCTCTGAATCCCGGTAGGATCGTTTCATCACCAAATTGGGAGATGGCGAGTTCCTGCGCCACAGTGATGGTATCTTCGGCATCCGTGGAGTTGAATCGTTGCTGGTAATAAAAATCATTTCTGTTAGAAAGATTTCGAAAGCGATGTTGTTGGTGCACAAAGACAATATCCGTTTGGGATTTGCCGGAATCGTAGAAATGGTATTTTATGTTGCCACTGTGAAAATGCCCGCCGGCAATGGTTTGGGCCAGAACCGTCTTGCCGCTGCCCGAAGGCCCGGTGATTGCCCATTGTTCGTTGTGATTTATTCGGAGGTCAATTTGATCCAGGACGGTCTTACCACTCAATTGTACGCTGAGTTTTTCAATTTCAATAAGGGAGTCAGGGAGCTTTTGATTCATCATGACAGATTCAGTAAACAATCTAAGCCCGAATTTCCATCATAATTGGCAAATGGCCAGATGAGTTTGGAATTCTTAAAGTGCCAATGAGAGTTGCGGCGGGAGATATGATTGTAGTGCAGATTTTATGCCTGGCGCTGCATGAATATCCGGGATTATGGCCAGGCCTCGCAATTGGCCTTAAGCAGGAACCATTTTCCAGAACCCTTTAATAAAATTTTGTTGGGAAGAGCGCAAAAAAAAGCCGTCCTGGAGGAACGGCCGAAAAAAATCGTAGATATTTTATTCAATCTTCGTCTTCTTCATAATTGTAAGCATCTTCATTGTTATTGTATAAAGTCTCCCATTCCTTGACCGCTTTGTCATCAAGCAATTCTACAATATCGAAGATAGGATCGGTTTTTCTTTTCCATTCCATCACTTCGGTTTCACCGTATATGGAAACATACATACAATGGTCTGATTCGAGCGTCACTTTGATCATTGATATTGACGAATCTTCTTTTTCCTGTATCAGGTAATGGCAACCTGTTTCCAGCAGTGCATACGAATACATAACAAATCCTTTTTTTAATCTGAGTAATACAGAATCAAATGGGTAATAGCAAGAACAACGGGTAGTAAGTCAAGAATCTTAATGGATAGTAGAACAGATAGTTGGATGGCCTGGTTGTAAAATTATTTCATAGGTACGGTTCCAAACCGATTGATCGAAATTACGATTTTTACGAATTCTGTCTATTGCCACCAGCACATTATCCATAATTTAATAAGCACAACATAATTGAACTTGATATTCAGTATGTTACACATATATATAATCATTTGGGTGCCTGGCTGCCCGGCTATTTGAGGCCTTTTCCGGAGACCGGGGCCGGTCTTTGCTGCTTCCTGGTTCTTGACTAATCTGCGTGATTTCAGGCCGCATTTTGCAGGAAAACACCCGCGGATTCTGAGAAAAAATCTTGTGATTCCCAAATGCCTATATTTGAATTACTCTCTAATGAACTCAAACTTTATTTTATTCTGTATGAAATTCAAATGCCTCTCTTTGATCTGCCTCATGGGCGTTTTTATTTCCAGTCCGGCATTTTGTCAAAAATTCATCACCGTAAAAAATGAAAACCTGATTGGGGTTGATGGAAAGCCCTTCCTGATGCGGGGTACAAATCTCGGCAACTGGCTGGTGCCGGAAGGTTACATGTTCAAGTTGAAACAGGTGAATTCACCCCGGCTCATCAATGAAGCCATTACGGAATTGCTGGGCCCCGCAGCCACGGCGGAATTCTGGAAGAAATGGCTCGAAGCGTATATCACCGAAGAAGACATTCATTATCTCAGGAAAATCGGGATGAATTCCATCCGGATACCGTTTCACTACCGTTTATTCACAAACGAAGAATACCTGGGCGGAAGGGGAGAAGCCAGGGGATTCGCCTTGCTCGACAAGGTGATTGCCTGGTGCAAGAAGGAAGGTATCTATGTAATCCTTGACATGCATTGTGCGCCTGGTGGTCAAACCGGCGACAATATAGATGACAGCTACGGGTATCCCTTTATTTTTGAAAGTAAGGAGAGTTCACAAATGACTGCCGATATCTGGAAGAAAATTGCGGCACACTACAGGAACGAACCAATGGTGCTGGGTTATGACCTGCTAAATGAGCCCATTGCTCATTATTTCAATAAGGAATTACTAAACCCGATGCTGGAGCCATTGTATAAGAAAATTGTGAAAGCGGTCCGTTCTGTTGATCCTAATCATATTGTG
>CALFNL010000275.1 GCA_937902875.1 uncultured Bacteroidota bacterium
TATATCAAGGGGATGCACAATCTGCTGAATGCGCATTTCGTGCTTCGCAATTTTGAAAATTTCGAGTTAACCCTTTGCCGTTTTCAAAAGTTCAGCAACACCCCCGAAGCCAATCAGCATGATAATTTCCGCATACATACTTTTATTTATATCAACAGCGCCAGGATCAATCAGCACCTGATGCGCGGAACTTTTGAGGAAGGATTAAAGATACTGCCTGAAATAGAAGGGAAACTTGAAGAGTATAGCCTGTTTGTTGACAGACATCGAATCCTGGTATTCAATTACAAATTCGCAAACCTGTATTTCGGGGCGGGCCAGTATGAAAAGGCGATTGATTACTTGCAAAGAATCATCAATGGTCCCGTGGATCTTCGCCAGGACCTGCAGTGCTATGCAAGACTTCTTCACCTGATGTCTCATTACGAGTTGGGAAATGACGAGATCATTGAGTCCCTCATCAAATCGGTTTACCGTTTTATGGCAAAGATGAAAAACCTCACCGTGGTGGAAGAAGAAATGTTTCGCTTTCTTCGTCGCTCCTTCCGCGTTTCGCCCGGAGAACTGAAAGCAGAGTTTGAAAAATTACTAAACACCCTCAGGCATCTCGAAAAAAACAGGTTTGAAACCAGGTCTTTCGCATACCTGGACCTGATTTCATGGGTGGAAAGCAAAGTATATGGAAAATCAATGAGCGCCGTGATTCAGGACAAATACCGGAATCGGAAAATAAGGCGATATGCTAATTCATAATAAAACAGATTGAACAAGACCACTATAGAAATGATCATGCCATTGAATTCGTTCCGCATTTCTTACCAATCGAGTCAATAAACCTCCCGGCTATTCAGCCGCTATTCGTAAATTGCACCAATGCGAGAGTTTTTAAAAGAGTTGAACGGACCACAGCTTGAGGCAGTACTGCACAAGGATGGCCCCCTCATGATTGTTGCGGGTGCAGGAAGCGGCAAAACCAAGGTGTTGACCGCGCGGATAGCACAGCTGATGGCGGCTCACAAGGTTGACGCTTTCAATATTCTTGCGCTCACATTTACCAATAAGGCGGCAAAGGAAATGAAGGAAAGAGTGGAGAAGATCCTGGGAAATAACGAAGCCCGCAACCTGTATATCGGCACATTTCACAGCGTTTTTGCACGTATTTTGAGGGGTGAAGCCCATCGCCTTGGCTATCCCTCCAATTTTACCATCTATGATACCGATGACGCCAAGAGTGTCATCAAGACCGTGATCAATGAATTGAATCTGGACGATAAACATTATAAGCCGGCAACAGTATATAACAGGATTTCATCGGCCAAGAATGCATTGGTGGGTCCCGTTGAATATGCAACGGATTATGCCATCCAGCAGGAAGACATGCGCAGCAACCGGCCTGCCATCGCCCAGATCTATGATGCTTATGTGAAACGGTGTTTTAAGAACGGGGCCATGGATTTTGATGATCTGTTGCTCAAAATGTATGAGATGCTTAAGAATTTCCCCGATGCACTGAGCAAATACCAACGGAAATTCAAATATATCCTGATCGATGAATACCAAGACACCAATCCCGCCCAATACGAGATCATAAAATTACTCGGCGCCATGCACGAGAATGTGACGGTGGTGGGTGATGATGCCCAGAGTATTTACAGTTTTCGCGGAGCTACCATCGAAAATATTTTGCAATTTCAGAAGGATTATGATGATGTAAAGCTGGTGAAGCTGGAACAGAATTACAGAAGCACACAGAATATATTGAGCATTGCGAATAATGTGATCAGCCATAATAAGAACCAGATTGAAAAGAGGCTATTCACCGAGAATGACGAAGGTGAAAAAATCAGGCTGGTTCGCACCATGACGGACAATGAAGAAGGGAAATTTGTGGCGGATACCATACAGGAACAAAAACTGCGAAATCATTATCATAATAAAGATTTTGCCATTCTCTACAGAACCAACGCCCAGAGCCGTGCATTTGAAGAAAGCCTGAGGCGTATGGGAATTGCTTATACTATTTATGGAGGCATCAGTTTTTACCAGCGGAAGGAAATCAAGGATTTTGTGGCCTATTTGAGATTGTTGGTAAATACAAGAGACGAAGAAGCGCTGAAGAGGATCATAAATTTTCCGGTAAGGGGTATCGGCAAGACTACCATTGACAAATTGGTACTGGCCGCCAACGAAAACAATATCTCCATGTGGGAGGTATTGGAAAGAGCCAGGGAATTTGGTCTCAAAGGCGGCATCCTGGAATCCATTGGGAATTTTGTGACCATGATCAGGAGCTTTGCCAGCATGCTCCAGACTAAAAATGCCTACGAAGTGGCTGTGCATGTGGGCAAGCAGACCAATATAGTGAAGGAGCTATTCAATGATAAGTCAACGGAGGGTGTGGCCCGCTATGAAAATATCCAGGAATTGCTGAACTCCATTAAGGAATGGACGGAACTGCCGGCGAATGAAGAAGGCGAAGTGGGCGACAAAGGCCTGGGCGCCTATTTGCAGCAAATTACGCTGCTCACTGATGCAGACGAAAAGGACCCCGATGCCGACACTGTGAAGCTGATGACGATACACGCGGCGAAGGGTTTGGAATTCAGTTGTGTGTTTGCAGCCGGATTGGAAGAGATGCTTTTTCCCAACGCCATGAGCATTAATACCAGAGAGGAGCTGGAAGAAGAAAGAAGACTTTTTTATGTGGTGATCACAAGGGCCAAGAGCAAATTATGGATAACCTATGCGAATACCCGATATAAATTTGGATCACTGGTTCAAAATGAACCCAGCCGTTTCATTGAAGAATTGCCCGAGGAATATTTAGACAAGAGTTTCGCAGGAGGCGGCGCGAGGAATCAGTCGGCAGGATTTGGCGGCAGGGGTGCATTCGATAGAATGCATGGAGGAGGTTTCGGTACTGCGGAACAGGCAGAGCGATTGTATGGTCCTCCTCCCAAAGGGAAAAAGGATAGATCGCCATCATATATGGCGCCAAAGATGCAACAAAAGACTATTGAACATAGCCCGGCTCCTGATTTTGTGGCCAGTGATATGGCCAACCTGCAGGTAGGTCAAAAAGTGGAACACCAGAAATTTGGTTTTGGAGAAGTCACCAAATTGGAAGGCTCGGCACATAATCCTGTTGCCACTATCAAATTTGAATTGAATGGCGAGAAGAAGATCATGCTGAATTATGCCAGGCTCAGGATTGTGGGAGCATGATGTTTTTGGTCTGGCGCCTTCCACTCTTACCTCAACCGGTAAGCTTCTGGCCTTTTTTACAATTTCATCTCCTGCCGAAAAATTCCCGCTTCCAAATGCCGACAACACTATTTCCTTTGCCTTGTTTTGCGCAACATTCAGTTCATCAAAAATATTCACTGCTATGGTTGCAGCCATGAGCAGTCCCGCGACGGAAAAATATGCTAACCGTTTCATAACCTTAAATTGATTGGTTTCTGCTTTGATTCATATACTGGTGCAAACATACCCGTCAGGAAAGGATCCTGCAATCACACGATTGTGTGAATTATGGAGATGATAAAGGCTCTGGAGAGTGAATGGAGGGTTTTCATCACATGGCCATGTGATTCCGATAGAACGCTGCCATTTATTGAGTGCAAGGAAAGGAAAAGAAGGATGAATTTGCAGGCGGAATCCGGATTAGTTATGAAAGGCAATGGAGGACGGCCGGAAATCTCTTCAGTTCCGGATAGATCAAAGGTATTTCTCGCCTTTATTTCTTTTTATTTCGATTACGTATTCTTTAATGTCCTGTTCCCTGTCTCGCTTGCAGACCAGCAATACGTCTTCTGTGTCCACTACAATGAATTCCTCGAGACCCTGTAACACTATCAGCCTGTCTGTCTCCACGTGCACCATATTTCTCTTTGCATCGATCACGGTAACATTATCGCCGGCAATGGCATTACCCAGGTTATCCTTGTCCATATTTTCATAGGCCGAATTCCATGCCCCCAGGTCGCTCCAGCCAAAGCTGGAAGGAATCACATAGACATTATCGGCTTTTTCCATGATACCATAGTCAATGGAAATATTAGTGCACAGGGGGTAAATTCTTTCGATGGCTTCTTTTTCTCCTTTTGTGTTGAAAGCGTGCTCCTCGGCTATAAACACTTCGTGCATTTCGGGCAGGTATTTCTCAAATGCGCGAACAATATTCCTGACCTGCCACACAAAGATTCCCGCATTCCAGAGAAATTCACCGCTGGCCAGGAATGTCTTTGCAATTTCAAGGCTGGGTTTTTCTGTGAAAGTTTTCACTTTATATACATTGTCGCTTGCCGCTTGCGGGTCGAACTGAATATAGCCATAACCCGTGTTGGGATTGGTAGGTTTGATACCTAGTGTGATCAGGGCATTATGCTTGCTTACAAAATTCAGGGCTTCATAGCAAACTTTTTTAAAGGCGATGTTGTCGGTGATCAGGTGGTCGGCCGGAGCGCAAATCAGGCTTCCCTTGGGATTGATCCGATCCAGTTTGTATGCGATATAAGCGATGCATGGCGCCGTATTCTTACGGGAAGGTTCGCTCAAAATGTTTTCAGGAGACATACCTGGCAACTGTTCTTTCACAATCGGCACATATTCTTCGGAAGTGACGATGTAGATATTCTCATTGGGAATAAATTCGGCAAAACGGTGATAAGTCTCCTGAATCAGCGTTCTGCCGGTACCCAGGATGTCAAGGAATTGCTTGGGATAGTTAGTGCGGCTCATGGGCCAAAACCTGCTTCCTATCCCTCCGGCCATGATAGCCACAAAATGATTTTTATTCATTAGCTTAAGTTGATGGGTTGATAGTTCAGGGTCGGCGGTGCAGAATCCTTACCAACTTCAAGAAGCATCAACTAAATAATTCCTTCTCTCACCAAATCATGTAAATGTATAATGCCGGCATAATTACCCTGCTCGGTAACGATTAGCTGGCTGATATCGTTTTTTCGCATGAGGTCCAGGGCGCTCACAGCCAGTTGTTCCGCTTCAATAGTCTTTGGGTTATGGCTCATGATATCACCGGCCTTTATTTTAGCCAGCTCTTCACCCTTTTCGAGCATGCGTCTCAGATCGCCATCGGTAACTATGCCCACCAGGTTTTTATGCCCATCCAGCACTGCCGTGGCTCCCAACCTGTTTTTTGTGATGGCCACAATCACTTCGCGCAGACTGCTGTTCAGGCTCACCTGCGGTTTAGCATTCTTCATAAATAGGTCGGCTACCCGCAGATAGAGTTTTTTCCCCAGCATGCCGCCGGGATGAAATTTGGCAAAATCATCCGTGCTGAAGCCCTTCCATTCCATCAGGCATACTGCGAGCGCGTCTCCCATTGCCAGTTGAGCGGTGGTACTGCAGGTAGGCGCCAGGTTATTAGGGCAGGCTTCCTGGTCAACCGTTGTATTCAGGATAAAATCAGCCTGCCTGGATAAATATGAATCCAGGTTTCCGGTCATGGCGATGAGTTTGTTCCCAAAATTTTTGATCAGGGGAACAAGTACTTTTATTTCGGAGCTCTCGCCGCTCTTGCTGATCACCATTATTAAATCGTTCCGCTGTATCATGCCGAGGTCGCCATGAATGGCATCGGCTGCATGCATGAAGCTGGCGGCTGTGCCTGTAGAATTGAGGGTGGCAACTATTTTCTGTGCTATCAAAGCGCTCTTCCCGATTCCGCTCACTACCAGCCTTCCACCACAGTCTGCTACGGCCATGACGGCTTGCTCAAACTGGTTATCAATGTATTGCAACAGACCCCGCAGGGACTCTGCTTCCTGTTGAATGCTGCGTTTCGCGATCGCCTGAATATTTTTTTCTGCCATATTAATGCCGTGCAAACCTAAATGAAAAATGCTGGTTTTGCAAAAGAGGAGCTGCATGGCTGCTAATCTTACTAAGACAGGAAGATCACTTATCCACATAGGTGGTTTCGGCTTTCCTAAACCGACCGATTTGTCTTATCTTATAAAATTGAGGGATGATTCCAGGAGGTTAAGGCTCTGATTGACATTTTAGTGCGGCGAAAAAGCGGGAAAGTAATTTTGTGACCGGGAATTAGATTTTTTTATTCCCACTATGGGCCGCGGTCAGCGGGATTGCGTCTTTTGTAAACCAATAAGCAAACAATTAACAAGCTTTAAACTTCGCCAAAAGGCCTTATTTTGTTAACTTCGTGCCCCTTTGACAATTGCCTGCTCTGACCATGAGACCATTCCAGGCCTGGAAGCAGGTATCCCAATTCAACACGGCATCTTGCCTGCCCACGAACCAACCGAGATTTCAAGTGCGAAGGAAAACAGATAGATATGTCTACAGCTATAAAAAAAACCGGTCCAAAAAATAAGACTGAAGAAAAAATCAAATCTAACGGAAACGGCAAACTGAAAACTGCTGTTCGCAATGGAAATGGAAAAAATAAGATTGACCTCCATGCAAAACTGAAGGAGTATTTTGGATTTGATTCCTTCAAGGGCAACCAGGAACGCATTATCGAGAACCTGCTGGCAGGCAATGACACTTTTGTTATTAAGCCCACAGGTGGAGGCAAGAGCTTGTGTTACCAGCTCCCGGCCCTCATGAGCGAAGGAGTTGCCATCATTGTATCTCCGCTAATCGCACTGATGAAAAACCAGGTTGACCTGGTGCGGGGCTATAGCAGTAAGGATGAAGTGGCCCATTTTCTGAATTCCACGCTCAATAAAAAGGAGATTAAGGAAGTGCATGATGACCTGTTAAGCGGTCATACCAAGATGTTGTATGTGGCGCCTGAAACCCTCACCAAGCAGGAGAACCTCGAATTTTTCAGCGATCTTAAGATATCTTTTTTCGCCGTGGATGAAGCCCATTGTATTTCAGAATGGGGACATGATTTTCGGCCAGAATACCGGCGTTTGCGGGAGATGATGGATCAGATCAGTCCTGATATTCCCGTTATTGCATTGACTGCCACGGCTACTCCCAAGGTGCAGAGTGATATTTTGAAAAACCTGGGGCTCAGAAATCCCAAGATATTCATATCCTCATTCAACCGGCCCAATCTCTACTATGAGATTCAGCCCAAGGTGAAGAAAGATGATACCATCAAGGCGATCGTTCGCTTTATTGTGCAGATGAAAGGCAAGAGCGGCATTATTTACACCCTCAACCGCAAGACCACGGAAGAGTTGGCAGATGTGCTGGTTGCCAATGGAATTAAGGCCGTGGCCTATCACGCAGGATTCGATGGGAGATTGAGGGCGGAAAAGCAGGATCTTTTCCTGAATGAAGACGTGCAGGTGATCGTGGCGACCATTGCCTTTGGGATGGGTATCGACAAACCCGATATTCGCTTTGTAATCCATTTCAATATCCCTAAATCCATAGAAAATTATTACCAGGAAACCGGCCGTGCCGGGCGCGATGGCCTGGAAGGGAAATGCCTGATGTTTTATTCGCATAAGGATGTTGCCAAACTCGAACACCTGATGCGCGACAAGCCATTGAGTGAGCGGGAAATCGGAGCGCAACTCATTCATGAAATGGTGGCCTATGCGGAAAGTGGCGTCTGCAGGCGCAAGGCGCTGATCAGCTATTTCGGTGAAGAGTACACGAAGGAGAACTGCGGGAATTGCGACAATTGCCTCAATCCCAAAGAAAGAGTGGAAGCCAGGGACGAAGCGGTTAAGGTATTGAAAGTGATACGGGCTCTCGACGAGCGCTTCACCACCGCTTATGTGGTTCCGGTTCTCATCGGCAGGCTTACACCGCAGATAAAAATGTACCGGCATAATACACTGCCCGAATTTGGCATTGGAAATGAGCAGGCAGATTATTTCTGGAATTCCCTGATTAGGCAGATGTTGCTGGAAGGACTCATTCAGAAAGATATCGAAGAATATGGGATATTGAAATTCACCGCCAGGGGAGAGAAATTCCTGAAGAAGCCCACATCATTCAAGATTGTATTGAACAATATGTTTGAAGAGGCGAATGAAGATGATGAGGATGGAGGAGCTGAAGGTGAAGGCGCCGCCGTAACCGATGAGAAGCTGTTTGAGATGCTGAAGGAATTGCGGCAGAAAGAAGCGAAGAAGAGAGGGTTACCGCCTTTTGTGATTTTCCTGGAAAATTCCCTGCAGGATATGGCTACACTCTATCCCATAACGGTGGCCGACCTTGACAAGTGCCAGGGAGTGAGCAAGGGGAAGGCCATACGCTATGGAAAGCCCTTTGTGGAAATGATCGCTCGCTATGTGGAGGAAAATAATATTGAAAGGCCCGATGATTTTGTGATGAAGAGTGTGGTGAATAAGAGCGGTCTGAAAGTGTATATCATCCAGCAGACCGATAAAAGAATTCCCCTCGAGACCATTGCCAGGAATAAAGACCTCCGGTTAGACAATCTGCTTGAAGAGATGGAGACCATTGCGGCAAGTGGAACCAAGCTCAATCTTGATTATGCCATTGATGAAATGGTGGATGAATACGAGCAGGAAGAGATACTCGGCTATTTCAAGAGTTGCGAGACTTCCTCACTCCAGGTGGCGCAGCAGGAGCTCAGCGAGAGCAATTTCACCTGGGAGCAATTGAAAATAATGCGGATCAAGTTTCTAAACTTATATGGCATGTGAGGAATTAGAAATTCAGGTGAATGAATTGATGAAGAATTTGGAGATGGCGTTCAAATTCCGGCATCGATAGCTTCTCTTTCTCATGTGGTCGACATGCACCTAGGTAAGTCCGACTCCCCGGACGATTTATATCTCTTAAAGATCCCCGAATCTTAGAATTCCTTTCAGAAAGCCATGGATTCAGTGGCCTTATTTTGCCGCTTTTTTTTCATGATTTTGCCTGAAACCCCTATTTTTGCCGTCCCGCCTTAGAAAATAGAAGCGACGTAGGAGCATTAGATTTTCAAGGTCCGCCAGTTGGCGGATAGAGCAGATGC
>CALFNL010000276.1 GCA_937902875.1 uncultured Bacteroidota bacterium
ATCCCAAAATGCATGCGTATCACATCTGCCCGGCTGCTGGCAGAGAAACTGGTAAGGGTTTCGAATCTGGAAATGGCATGACCTATCCGGATATCATCAAATTCCCAGGTATTGGTGTTGACCACGCCTCTTTCATATTTTATTTGATTTTTGCCAACCATTGGTTTCAGCCTGAATTTTTGTTCTTTCGAAGTAGTATGGTTAGGATCCTCGGAATCCGGGTTCTGTCGTTTTCATCAAAGTATTCGTTTATGTCAACAGGAGACAATCCGTATTTTTTCGCGATTTGAATAAAATCCGACAGATTGTGGACAAAACATTCCAACACCTGCGGACCGCCTTCTGATTCATATCTCGCCCTGGTTCCGGAATATTGTTTGAAAGGATGCAATTCGCCAATATAAACATGTCCTCCCTGTACCAGTGAATCGGCAGCCTCTTTCAGAACATGATCAAGGTGTTCAATATGCTCCAGCACCAGGCTGAAACTCACGAGCTCATAGAATTGTTTTCTGAATGTCCATGGGGCGCTTATATCAGCCTGAATGAACTGAACTTTTCCAGACCCGATCTTTTCTTTGGCAAGAGCCAGCATGCCGGCAGAGAAATCAACCGAACTTACCTGCTGCGTTTTGGTGATCAGCCATTCTGTATTCTTGCCTGTTCCACAACCTATCTCTAGGCAATTGTTGAAACTGAGAGCAGCCAAACTGGTTCGCAGGGCCTGCCCTTCCAGGTCTCTGGTTTTATTGGCATTGTTGTCATATTGAGGAGCCCAGTTATTGTAAGCCTGTTTTGTGTCCATAGATGTTCCCTTCTATAAAAATGCGCATAAAAAAATGAGCCGTCAACCCGAACTCGCCCTGGAAATGAAATAAAGATTCAGGATAATATAAGCCAGGAGCAATGACTGTGCCATGATCATATCGAAGCGATCCGCTTTTTTTTGCTTATTTTTCTTTACCAGTTTGAGAGAAAACGCGGTGCATGATATCACCGCGAATATAAAAAACAGAGTAAGTCCGTGCAGTGTATCCACAAGGGTAAAGGAAGTTGACTCTGGCAGCGCCGAATCAATGATATATTTGTTGCCGATCACTGCAAATATGGAACCCACACTCAGGCCAAAACGTGAATCCATGCTATCTGTATGGATATAAAAGCAGATATAGGCAATAAGGAACGCTATATACATGCCCAGGAACATTTTCCAGAAAAGTCCGGAAGCATCCCGGTGAATACTGAGAATGACTCTGTAAGAACTATATTCTGTGTGTGGTTTTGCCAGGCTTTCATCACCAAAGGCGGTCTCGTAGGCTTTTATTCCTCTTGAGGTAATACAGCTATCAATCGTCCATCCACTCAGGGTAAACCGGGGGTCATAGTGTTTGCCAATGGTATCCGGCACAAAAACCAGATACTTGGAATCATACTGGGAATTTTCAATGGAAAGCCTCAGCCTCTGTTTGTCGAATGGAAAATTGCCGATCTTCCAGGAATCTTTCATAACGCACTGCAATTTCATCAGCAGGTATTGTCTTTCTCCCGAACTATCGATAGTGGCAAATGACCTGGAAATGGATTTTGCCTGTGGAATTTCCAGATTTTGCAGGAAGTCAAAATCCTTGTTCTTGTATTTCAGCCAAAGCCAAAGGTTAATAGTGAATTCTTTTTGTTTGAAATCTATATCGTGGATGCTGGTAACGTAGGTGCCAACACTCACCGTATCGGGCGATGCCTCCTGGCATTTGGAACCCGATAAGGGGAATATTGCATAAAAAATAAGCAGGCTCCCAAAGTAGAGGGTCTTTTTCATTGTTCAATTTTTGCCAGATGAAAGGTAGAAACTCGAATTGAATAATCAAAGATTATTAGATGCTGCCCTGGTCATGACCCGACAATTACTGAGCTTGCTTTAAGGAAAATTAATTTCGACATTTGTTAGTGTAAGTTCCCGATAAATGGATCAAACTGCAAGACAGGAATTTGCCAATTTGTATGGTAAGGATCACAGCCAGCGATACGCTTCCTTGCAGTACATCATCAAGCTCACACAACAGCCGGTTGATTGGACCTGTGAGGTATGGTACCATTTGTTGGCCCTGCTCCGCAGTAAGTACAATCATGAGCGGGCCATAGCGGCTCAGTTGCTGAGCAGCCTGGCTAAGAGTGATCCCGAAAGGCGCATGCTGAAAGACTTAGACAGGCTGATGGCAGTTACTATACTATAGATGAAAGATTCATAACGGCCCGCCATACCCTGCAATCATTATGGAAGTTGGGCGTAGCCGATAAAAGCAAACGCTTCGGGGAATGTACAGAGGAGAAGAACTGCGAGCTGGTCAGGTATGATATCCTTCAGGTGTTTAGGCGAATATATGACCATTCACCAGACGAAGCCCTAATTGCACAGGCCCTTGCATTGATTGAAACGGAAGATGATCCAAAATACCGGAAAAAATATTTGACACTATGGAAAGACCTGCTGAAAACGGGTAAAGGGAAATAATAAAGCCCGGTTATCCGGAGGATTGAAGGCTGGCTCCACCGCAAAACTGCGCAGGAGAAAATTAATCCCGCAAAAAAGCCAGGAGCCGGACCGGGCAGAAATTTGAGGGCTGAACCATCCGTGAATAAGCGCAATCGCAAAGAACGATGAGTTCCCATTTGAATCCATGATTATTCCTGCTGACTGAATACGACGGGTTGTCGAATATCAGACCTTACTTTCCGGTTATGATCCATGGCTGGAATCCAGTTGGGTGACCGGCGGACTGATTCCAATGCAATCTTGTCTATTTGTGGGTGAAAAGGAGTGCTGATATAAGCATCCTGTACTTTGCCGTCTTCATCAATTGACAATGAAATAACCACTACGGCCTTGTCGCTATTCGAAATTTCATACTGCGAAGGGAAATACAAATGTTTGGATATATACTTTACCCAGGCCTCGGGGCCACCGGGAAAGCCCGCTTGCCTTACACTATTAGTTGTATCGTCAATTTTTCTTCCTGTTTCATCAAAGAATTGCTTCTTCACCAGTACACCCTGGTCGTAAGTTTCAATAGAACTTACGTTTCCATTCTTGTGGAAATATTTCCAGGTGCCATGCTGCTTGAATCCCGGCGCCAGAAAACCTGCGAAAGAAGGGTTGCCATTGTTAAACCAGCTGATTTGAACACCACTTCCATCAGGCCGGTAAACACTTGAATCAGCAATCATGCCATTGTGATGCCAGCCGATGCTGGTTCCTATAGGCTTGCCGTCAATATATACTGTAGAATCGGCCAGCCTCCCGTCAGGATACAGGCTTAGCCAGAGACCCTGCTTCTTATTGTGGATATAACGGCCATACAATTGAACGTTTTTATTGGGATAGAGATATATAAATGGGCCAGATGGCATATTAAACAAGCTGTCTTCATACCATCCGTCCATTTGAAGACTGAGGCCCTGCACAAAATAGTCCTTGCGATGCCACCCCGAATCCGTCTTTTCTATCTGGGAGTAGAAGCGGGCATATTTAGGCTCGGTTTCCTGCCATTGATAATCGTAATACTTTTCAATTATTTGGGAAAATCCTATGCCAGGGAAAAAGAGGAGGGCAAGACATAACGACTTCATGAGAGGAAAATACAAAAAATTCAGACCCTTTGGTATCTTCTCCGGGTAGTGCTGAGGATATTTGAAAGGATTAACTCCCAACAAATCCATTTCCTGCAGGGCCTTAGAAATTGGTGCTATTCACTCTGAGAGGCCCGGCCATGGCCATTTTAGGCCACATAGCATTGGGTAACCCTCTGGCATGGTTGCAAAATATTCCACCCAAAATCTCCTTTTAAATTGTCTATTCCTTCAATTCCTGTAATTCCGGGTGAGGGTGGAATGCCCTTCTTATTGATACATTTCAATGGGTTTTTACTGCCCATCCGGGTAATTTCCTGAAGGGAATCTTACGAAATTTGAGGATGACCCGGCGCCTAAAGGGGGTTTAAACAATTTCCTGGAAACCGGTCTTATTTCCATTCCCGGAATCCGGCTTTTCGGTTATGCCGCCTCCGAACCATTTTTGGGCGCTGGTTTGAAGTTCCCGGGCTAAGAATTAGTTTTTCTTTGTGGATAAAATAATGAATTTTGTCTGTTCAACGTCGTACTTTAGTAAGCGTTAAACTCTTTATGTTTAATTATTAACCCATTAAATTCAAAACTTCATGGCAAAATCAGCTAAGAAGCCCGCTAAGAAAGCAGCAAAGAAGGTGGCAAAGAAAGCTCCAAAAAAAGCAGCAAAGAAGGTTGCAAAGAAAACCGCTAAGAAATCAGCGAGAAAACCGAATGCGGCCTTTATGATTCCACTTACGGTAAGTTCAACACTAGCCGAAGTAGTTGGGAGCAAGCCTTTACCCAGAACTGAAATAATTAAAAAGATCTGGGATTATATCAAGAAGAACAATCTCCAGGACAAGAAGAACAGGAGAATGATCAATGCTGATGCAAAATTAAAAGCAGTTTTTGCAGGCAAGGATCAGGTTTCTATGTTTGAATTGGCCAAGATTGTCAGCAAGAATGTAAAGTAATCTCATTTTTGTTTGCAAATTATCACACTGCTCTGGTAAGCTATTCGCGAACCGGGAGCAGTTCTTTTTTTCTGCCCCGCCTCATTTGTTTAGCGGGGCAGCTCCTCAGAAATTTTCTGTGAATTCAAATGCTTTCGCAATTCTCCTAAGGCTGCGAATCCAATACTGTCGTATCAAACCCCGCAAATTGCCGCGCTTGCACCCATACTGAATTCTTTGAAGTAGTTAGCTTTGACTTTACTGAAGTGAGACTCATGCTACAATACACCATAAACGAAGATATCAATGTTATTTGCCAGACCGTTTGCAGTTTCCTATCGGGCATCAAGG
>CALFNL010000277.1 GCA_937902875.1 uncultured Bacteroidota bacterium
TAAAGGAGGCTTCCTAACCATACCGGCACCACAGAGCGGCATCCTCATCAAAGGACAGGTAAGAGATATAAGCGATCTCAAAATAGGAAATAGGCAGGTATTATTGTTTGCCAGAAACAATGAAGCACTCGTTCCTTATGATCATGAAAGT
This sequence comes from uncultured Bacteroidota bacterium, assembly GCA_937902875.1. Lineage (GTDB taxonomy): Bacteria > Bacteroidota > Bacteroidia > Chitinophagales > Chitinophagaceae > PSRI01. Next base: position 152 of record CALFNL010000277.1, read on the forward strand.
TCAAAACCAGCATTCAGGGAAAACAATAAATTAATAATTTCAAAATAGTATGGATCGGGCCAAATAGGGTTAGGCCCAGGCCGATCATTGATTGCTTCAAAAAATTCCATGTTTCCCCGGGTGATTCCCGGATATTGAAATCAATCATTCGTTATGAAACTCTACAAGACTTCAGAAGGGCCCGTGATTTTACACGAAGACCGCTGCTATATTCCCGCTGAAAAGGATTGGGATCACTTCATAAACAGGGATAATTTATTTAATGAGCTGATCTCGGAAATAAACAATCTTCAATCCCAGGGTGGCAGCGATTGGCTCAGCCGGAAAAAGATCCTTGCTCCAATCGGCACGCAGGAAGTCTGGGCTGCCGGGGTAACCTACCTGCGCAGCAAAACGGCAAGGATGGAGGAGTCCAGGGAATCCGGCGCCGCCACATTCTATGATAAAGTATATGAAGCCGAAAGACCGGAATTGTTTTTTAAGGCTACGGCCCATCGCGTTTCCGGTCCTGATGAACCCGTTAATATCAGGAAGGATTCCAGCTGGAATGTTCCTGAACCTGAACTCACCCTCTTCATCACGTCTAAAGGAAATATTGTTGGTTATACTATTGGCAACGACATGAGTTCGCGTAGCATTGAGGGTGAGAACCCTCTGTATCTTCCCCAGGCAAAAGTATATGATCGTTCGGCCGCAATGGGCCCCTGTCTTTTTATTTCATCGAAACCAATTTCTCCTTCAACTGAAATTGCCATTCAAATCTTCCGAAATGAAAATGTAATGTATGAAGGCAGGACCACGATCAGCCAGATGAAAAGAAATCATTCCGAGCTGGTTGAATATTTGCTCCGGGAATGCAGTTTTCCACAGGGCGTCTTCCTCATGACAGGCACCTGCCTGGTGCCCGAAAATAATTTTACACTCCATAGCGGTGACGAAATCCAGATACTGATCGAACCCATCGGGAAACTGGTAAACAGGGTATCCTGACTGGCGCATGCAATTGTTATTGAATGGTTATTCCATCGTTAATGGTTTGTGACTGCATGCTTTTTTCACCTGATATTTCACAAGGTTGACAAATTTTAACAAGCGATTTGTAAAGGTCCAGACGAAATTTAACGTCCCATGGATTGTTTACGGAAATGATGCATATGATGATTTCTTTGCCCTCATCATAGTGCATGGTTTTATCAAAAAAACTGCTTGGAAAATGATCAAATGTTTAATTGTAAAGAGTGCCTCGGATGAATTGGACTATCTCCAGGATTTTATTAATCAGTCTTTCAGCTTTCATGTGAAAAGATATGAAGGCAACCTGATTACTGCCTTGCAAAGCATGGATGGTGAGCAACCGGAATTGGTTATTTGTGATCTTTCACTATTCGCGTCATTGCAAAGAAACTGCAAAACATCTCTCAATGCTCAGCCTGTATTTGTCTGCACAACTCATCAGCAGGAATTTGATTTTGATTCCTTTCCGATAAAGCCTTTCAGCGTGCTGCGATACCCTGTGTCTTATGAAAGATTTCTAACCACAATTGAAAGGGCCCAGCTATTTATTCAGGGAGAAGCGCGTGAAGCCCGGCAACCTGCCTGGCGCGACTTTGTTTTTGTAAAATCTGAATATAAGATCATCAAGGTGAAATATGATGACATCCTGTTTTGTGAAGGGATGAAAGACTATACCCAGATTTATCTTTTCGGAAGACCACAACCCCTGCTTACCCTGTATAATCTCAAGAATTTTGCAGCTAAATTACCGGCCGGCGATTTCGTACGTGTGCACAGATCTTTTGTAGTCTCATTACGGCATATCGAAACAATTTCCCGAAATGAAATCACACTTGGCAAAAGGATCATCCCGATAGGCAATAGTTACCGGAACAATATATTTCAGATCGTGGAAAGAAATTCCTGAATTGGGGTGAAGTAATCCGTTATTTTCTTTCAGTGATTGCCGGTATCATCCCTGTAAACGCCCATGGCTTCAATTTCCTTTTTGCTGAGAGAAGGAAGGAGGCCCCTGCTCAATTTTACCGCAACCGCCCTGCCGGTCTTCAGAGCATCTGCCTCTGTAGAAAATGTTTTGTTTCCCGCTATGGCCGGAATAGTTTGCTGGCGAATGAATGGTTTGGAATCCACGCTTATCTCATAGCCCCAGCCCATGTTGGTCCTGAATGATTTGAGGTCCACGCGCAGGAGCTCATGCTGCCTCCTGTAATGTATGAGCCCTCCGCAAATGCAAATCAGCATAACTATGCATGATGTAACAATCCATATACGTGAATAATTCCTTTCTCTAGTCATTGGCATTATATGGCTGGTCGGGGAAGAACTCCCTGATATCATCAAATTGATAGGTGCTGCTTCTTCCCGTGAGCACAAAGCCCCGGTTATTGATATTGAAGGAAACGGCTCCTGTGCGGGCGGCTCCTTCATACGGCGTCTTCTTTGCCCACAAATCAGTGGTGAAATCATACACCCATGTGTCATTATAAAGGCTGCCATTTTCACCCGTGGTCACAAAGGCCTTGTCATTCATCACGAATGCTACGGCGTTGTTGCGTACTATGGTGTATTGATCGTCATACGAGTCCGTGCTTATATTCGCGATTTTTCTCAATTCAGTCCAGGCCTGGCCTTCAGGTTGAGTGGGATCGAAGACCCAGAAATCGTTCACGGCAGTTCCATTGTTGATGCCCGTGCATATATAGGCTTTGTCTTTGTAAACAAAGGCTACAGCGGCAGATCGTTTGGCGCCTCCCAGGCTTACTCTCTGCGTCCATGCATCCCCGGCAGTATCATATTCCCAGATATCTTTAAGATAATTGCCATCAAAGCCTGTTGATACATATCCTTTTCCGGATATGCTGAACGCAACGGCGTCGTATCGGGCCGAACCTCCAAAATCAGCTTTCTGTTTCCAGGTATTTGAGGCCGGATCATATTGCCAGAAATCCTGCAATTTGTTCACTCCATCATAGCCCGTGCCCACATAGCCCTGATCTCCTACTGAGAAAGCAACGGCTGAGCTTCTGGCTGTGCCCGGAAATTGGGCCTTTTGCTGCCAGAAATTATTGTCGGCGTCATATTGCCAAAGATCATCCAGTCTTTTTTCCCCATCGAATCCCGTTGCGATAAAAGCCTTGGTGCCCGCCGTAAATGCCACGGCCTCGCTGCGTGCAACACCCTCAAAATCAGAACGGCTTACCCAGTTGCCATCACTCGCGCCATTATCTGTTGTGGAAGATTTAGAACAGGAGGCCAGGAACACTGAACCCATGCCGAGGATCCAAATCAAATTCATATTAGCTTTCATTCTGAAATATAATTTGTGGCTAAACTATCTGAATTCATTGCCGCCAAATCGTTAAAATGGAATTTCAAAACGATTTTATCTACCAGTGAAGAATTTTTATATACCAATTCATTTTCCAGGCCCCGGAAGTCAATCACATCATGCCCGGTTCAAATTCTTGGCTCCTATATGAAATAAGTGGATTGGTAGATGAAGGATCGATATTGATCCATAGTAACAAAACACTAACAATAATCCCTGATAATATTGGGCCTGAAATTGAATTGGACCCCATGCGGTTTTATATAATAAGTAGGAATTTCCAGCTGAAGATGAGAATAT
>CALFNL010000278.1 GCA_937902875.1 uncultured Bacteroidota bacterium
GCCTTCAATAAAGGGCGAATGTCATCGGACGCTGTAGCGGTATTCAATATGGGGCATCCGCCTTCAGGAAATGGAGGTCTCATACAATTTGAATATACTCTCACATACGCCAGCAGTTTATTCTTATTGCTGCGTTCCCCAAGCATTTCCTGATGAACGATCTCCTCCAGTTTACTCAGATTACATTCAAAAGCAGCCAGGGCCACTTCATCCTTATTGGCGAAATTTCCATAAATGCTTCCCTTGGTGAGGCCGGTCGCCTGGGTTATATCACTCAAAGAAGTGCCTGCATACCCTTTCATGTTAAAAAGGGCGGCTGTTTTTTCTACGATATATTGCCTGGTTCTATCAGCTTTGTTCATAGAATATCCCGATTGACAATGCAAAAATATACCAATTGGTATAATTATACAAATCGAATATGTAACTGAATTTTGACGCCGAAACGGAGGAATATGAGGATTATCACAGCCTGGCACAACTGCAGATGGGCCCCGCTTTGCAACATGAGTGGCAGATGGCCAACCAAACTTTAAATGAAAGGATTACTGACTTGCTACCCAAACCTTGGCGCCATTCTCTTCACTGGCCCAGCGCAAGAGGATGTCGCTGTTTATGTTTTCATAAATATCCAACCCGGTTCCCTGGATGGCAGGCTCCTTAACCGGAACGAGAATAAGGTAGTGCGGATCCACATAATCCAGGTGCTTTTCCCTGGTATAGCCTCTCACCTGCACATATTGCACCCCTTCCCGGATCATGCGATCGAGTACTTTTTGAGTGAAGGGTTCCACTGACTTGAAATGATCCCTGGTTTCTTCTTTCATATACTTCCTTTTTATGGCTTGACATCCGATTCCCAAAATCAGGAAACCACTTTTTAATATTCATTCAGAATTATAAGTTCTGTTAATATCCTGAGTTTAAACAAAGGACTATCCTATGTGCCTGGTCATTTCTTTTCCCAACATTTCAATAATCCTTCCGCATGAGTTTCTTTTAACTCATAAGAAGGCGGAATTTCGTCTTCCAGACTATGATAAGTAACCAACCTTGTTCCTGGCTGCATTTCCTCCAGCTTCTGAAACAGAAACCTGCAATAGTAGTGGTATAATTCTGAGCTATAGTCAATGCTTTCATCTATCCTGTCTTCTCTAATCAGGTTTTCATAAAAAGAATTATAGAAATAAAAAGCATTGAAACTCCTGAAGTCTATCTGTGTGAAGTTGCCATGAACAAATTCGAGATTATTCAGATCCAGAATGCCTTTGGCCGATTCAGCTATATCAACGAGATGAATTCGCTGTTCCACACCTGTAAATTGCGCCTGAGGCTTATAGTAGGCCGAGGCCAGGCAAAATTTCCCGGCTCCGCTCCCAATATCAAGTATCCTGGCCCGGGAATGCTGTGCCAGGAATTGAGAGGCCAGGCGGGCAATATGCAATGGCGTCCAATGGCGTCTGGCCAGCATTTGAATATCGACAGGATAAAGCCGATGAAATGCCAGGTCGGAATCAAACCATTTATCGGCTTGTCTGGTATTTGGCGCGGAAGATATGGAACGGAACCTCATAATTTTTTCGGAATAGCATCAGGGCAATTAGAATCCGGCTGATTTTTCAGATTCGATGAACATTAACAATTATTTTCCCTGACTCAGAACGGCTCCCCGATTTGGAGACCATTACCCTCCTTTCAATTCAGAACCATGAAACTCAAGCCTGTAAAGGAATGCAGGGGACTCATAAAGCCATAGAAAATTCGCTGGAAATCAATTTGCAAAGTTAGCTCATTACCGGAATTGTCGCTGTGAACCTTATCAATCAAAAAAGTGAGATTAATCATTTATTAAGAGATAAATTTGCGGGAATCATGAGTATCAGCGGCATCTTCCCGATAGAAAAATGGGACTTCAAGAGTCAGTCCCTGCTAACCGGCCTGCCGGAATCGGATTCTGCATTGTTAATAGCCAACCAGACCTTGCAAAAATATGCAAAGGGTGAAATCATATTCAGGGAAGGCTCATATCCCGATGGCATCTTTTTTATTAAACAAGGGAAGGCTAAAAAATATAAACTGGATGCCAGT
>CALFNL010000279.1 GCA_937902875.1 uncultured Bacteroidota bacterium
TCAATTATTATACAGCCGCGCTCTATGCGAGCCTTTTCTTTGCATATGACACCATTTGCGGGGAGAACAATATTGTAAGAGGAACGGAGCTCGAAATCAAAGGCAAATCCGGGATGGCCAAACACAGGGAGCAATTGAAAATGCTTTTCTTCAATCCCGGTAAACCCATACCAGGCTTGCCTTTTATAGGCAGCAAGCTGGCCATCTTTGACGCGAACATGGCAGAGCTATATGATTATGATATTGATGAAGAACAAAAAGCCGGAGAGCCATGCTATATTTTCAAGGTGAAAGCAAAACCTGATTTGAATGCTGGGCAGAAAGATAGAATAGTGATCGATGAAATGACAACCTGGTTCAATGAAAGAACATTTGAAGTGATCGCCAGGGATTATTCCATGAGCTACCACGCCATGTTATACGATTTTGACGTTCAGATGGAAGTAGAAATGAGTCGTTTTGGAGAATTGCAGGTGCCGCATTTGATTCGCTACAGCGGCAATTGGAAGGTGATCTTTAAGAAAAGAGAGCGTGCCGTTTTTACGGCTACTGTTTTTGATTTCGCCACTCCCTGACTCATGATCAGGATGCATGGGAGAGATTTTTGTTCTGCGTATAATTTCTCCATTTCTCAATCACAGCCGAAATATCTTCGGGCAATTCACTGTCAAAAAGCATTTCCTTTTTTGTGATGGGATGAATGAAGCCAAGGGTTTTCGCGTGCAGCGCATGCCGGGGGCAAATGGCAAAGCAATTCTCTACAAACTGCCTGTACTTGCTAAACACGGTTCCCTTAACGATTCTGTCACCTCCATAAGTTTCATCGTTAAAAAGCGGATGGCCTATATGTTGCATGTGCACCCTGATCTGGTGGGTTCTTCCCGTTTCGAGCCGGCATTCTATCAGTGTAACATAGCCGAAGCGTTCCAATACCTTGAAATGAGTGGTGGCTTCTTTGCCATGGTCTCCTTCGGGATAACTGTCCATTATCTTCCTGAATCGCTGGTGCCTGCCTACATGCGCGGTTACCGTGCCTTCGCTTTCTTCAAAATCTCCCCACACCAATGCAATATATTTTCGCTGCACGCTGTGCTCAAAAAACTGGTTGGCCAATTCAAGGGAAGCCTTTTCTGTTTTTGCCAGTACCAATAATCCGCTTGTATTCTTGTCGATCCTGTGCACCAGGCCAAAACGCGGCAGCTCCGATTCAGAAAGATCAGGATTCTTTTCCTTCAAATAATAAGCGACCCCATTCACCAGGGTGCCGCGGTAATTTCCGCAACCCGGATGCACCACCATCCCGGCGGGTTTATTTATCACCATGATGTCATCATCTTCATAAACAATGTTCAGGGGTATTTTTTCTGGAACTATTTCCAGGGATTCCGGTGATTTGTCGGAATAAATGATAATATGGTCGCCCGGCTTGATCTTGTAATTTGACTTAATAGCATTCTTGTTCACCAGCACCAGCCCTTTTTGAATGGCCTGCTGTATTTTATTGCGTGTGGCACCTTCAACGCGATTCATCAGGAATTTATCAATGCGCAAGGGTTCCTGTCCTTTGTCGATTTCAAAAGACAGCCTTTCGAAGTAGGTCTCAGATCCATCTTCATTTTCCAATTCATTTTCCAACTCCGGTTCCCGCTGCATGGCATTCCTGTTTTTTTGCAAATATAAACCTCTGGAATTTAAGAACCACTTCATTCGGCGGCCTTTGCTTTGCCTGTTTCATAATACGCTTTCATTCTCCGGTCAATCCAACTTCGGCCAAAATCAATAACTTTGCGGCATATGCAAAGGGTCATATTCCGTGATTTGGGTCAGATGGACTACAAATTGGCCTGGGACTACCAGGAAGAATTATTGAGGCAGAATCTTTTCATCAAATCGCAAATCCGGCAGCAACAGGAAGCAATAGGGGTTACTTTGGTGGCCGGACCGCGTGGACCATCCGGGTTACAGGCTGAACCCGATCTGCCTTCTTCCACCGAGCGCAATGATCATTCTTCCCTTTCTACCAATCACTACCTGCTATTTGTAGAGCATCCACCTGTTTACACTCTTGGCAAAAGTTGCCATTTGGAAAATATCCTGATAGGAGAGCAGGAGCTCGAAAAAAGGGGAATCGCCTTCTTTAATACCAATCGGGGTGGGGATATCACTTATCATGGACCTGGCCAGCTTGTAGGATATCCTATACTGGACCTTGAAAAATATTTTACCGATATTGGCAGATACCTTCGCAGCCTGGAAGAAGTGATCATACTAACGCTGAAGCAATACGGCATAAAAGGAGAACGCTCACCGGGTGAAACCGGTGTTTGGATCGATCCATCCCTGAAAGGCAGGGAGCGAAAGATTTGCGCAATGGGCATACGTTGCAGCCGCTGGATCACCATGCATGGCTTTGCCTTGAATGTAAATACCGGGTTGGATTATTTCAATCATATCATTCCATGTGGTATTCACAACAAACAGGTTACATCCATTGAAAAAGAGACGGGCATTCCGGCAGACCTGGAGGAAGTGAAAGCCGTTCTCAAACAAAGTTTTGAAAAAGTGTTTGACGCGGAATTGATCAGCGGCTAGCCGGATCCTTTGGGATGAAGAATTTATGCTTCTCTTTTAATTTACCATTTTCAAAAACCTCGAATCTGAACCATCCCGAATGCATGAAATTCACTTTGTCGAGAATCATGATGCTCTCCTTTATCTTGTCCATTTCGAATAGTGGGGTTCCATCGTCTTCAAAAAATTTTATGATGTAGGATTTTCGTTTTGAATCGGGAATGGCTATTGTAATATTTCCATCTGGATTGGCATAAACAAGACTGCTGGGAACAAATTCTTCTTTTGGTGGAACGGCTTTCATGGTATCCGGCTTCAGGCCATCACTCCTTTTCCTGGAATTGCTATTTGTAGTGGCCAGGTCAAATTTTCTGGTCACTTCTGCCTCAGGTTGTGGTGGCGCCACTATTTCATTTTTGGGTTCGGCTGATTTCGTTTCTTTTCGTACCTGCACAACAGGCTTTTCAATGCTCGAGTCAACCAGCGGTTTCCGGGCCTTGCTGAAAAGGTATTTCCCGTTATCCAATAATATATATAGTTTATAGTACGACTGAAGGTCCGGGGCCTTGATATCCAGGAATCCATTGGTTAGGGAAGTTGGATCGGGCACTGTCAGGATGGTCTTATAGCCCTTGAGACTGTCTATTGACCTTTGAATGCTGATTTGTTTGATTACAGGATATGCATTGACCCAACTCAGTATGATTTTCCCAAATCGATTCTTAACTGTGAATTCGGGGAGTGTGTCCTGCGCCGCGAGGCCGGGGCCCGTGAAGGCCAGATACGCAAAGAGAGCTACACACACAATGCTTTTCATATTGTTCTAACGAATCCTTTTGTTTGTTATTTCGGCTTAGTTCCACAAAGATAGTGCTAGGATCATTAGTAGACCAAAGTGCCGGGTGGCAGGGACCGGTTGCCCTGCAGTCCTCCGCTATGAATTACAAGTATATCCGATCCGGCAGGGAAATAATTCTTATTGATAAGGTCCATCACAGCATACATCAATTTACCCGTATAAACAAAATCCGTAGGGAGTCCCTGCTCCTGATAAAATCCATTCATGAATCGTAATAATTCAGTATTTTTTTTGGCATAGCCTCCGAAATGATAATCCTGATTCAGGATGAAATTCGCTTTGTAATCCGAACCCGACAGGGTTTCTATTTGATTCTGCAATGACTG
>CALFNL010000280.1 GCA_937902875.1 uncultured Bacteroidota bacterium
TGGTGCGGCCATGCCAAATTCTCGCGATCATAATATAAAAGTTTATTGTTTCTGAATCATATCCAATTCAATTCCGGCAGGGCTTGGTGAATCGGTGAATATGGAAACGGATCTGAAATTGCCGGATTTACCTGGGCTTTAATTCAATCACTTCACAGTCCTTAATCTCTTTTCCGTCAATTGAGAATCGAAGGATGGTCCTCACCTTTTGCCATCCCTGCTTGCCAGCCGCGCCAGGGTTCATGTGCAGGCAATTCAGCTTTTCATCATACATGACCCTGAGTATATGCGAATGACCGCACACAAACAATTGTGTAGGCCTGCTCATCAATTCATTGCGGATCCCTGGTGCATATTTGCCGGGATAACCTCCGATATGTGTCATAAAAATTTCAACTTCCTCGCATCTCCAGCGTAGTTTTTCAGGGTAAACCGATCGCACATCCTGACCGTCAATATTGCCATACACCGCCCTAAGCCTGCCCGATGTTATGCCGGCCAGGCTTTGGGCGATATCATAATTTCCAAGGTCGCCGGCATGCCATATTTCATCACAGGCACTGAAATATCCAAAAACTTTTTCATCAAGCCAGCCATGTGTGTCTGATATCAATCCAATTTTCGTCATAGGTTTCAAGATATGAGTCCATCGGTCCTTAGCCGGTCCATAATCATCACTAAACCGGGCACCCGAACAAGCAGGAGGCCGAATGATTCCGAATCAAAAAAGGCCAGGTCACTTATTTCGGAAGATGCCATCGGTTCATCTTTCAAATCACATAAGAAGCAATCCTGTTCCATCATTTCATTGTCGGATTCTCCGTAAACGGGAGCCGAAACATGCGCATAATAATCAATCGAATCGGGGTTCAGTTCCACATTCAACTCTTCTCTTATTTCCCGCTGCAGAGCACAACTGGCCGATTCAACATCCAGCAGCTTACCCCCGGCAAATAATAGTCTTTTTTGTTCACGCTGAACGCGAGCAATAATTTTCCGTGTCTGATCACGAGTAGCGCTACTCTAGGCATTTTCATATTCATACGCTAAATAGAACCCTAAATTAGTATTTCCTAACTTTACCATAACTGATATGATTATGCCATTCCATCGCAATTTCATTTACTGGATCGACAAACGCGTTTGGAAATATTATTTCCTGATGCTGGCGCTCCAATTGGGGAAAGCCTGATACCATGTGTTGCAAGATTTTTCCGAAACAATAGGCTTTGGCCACGGGCCAAAAACATTATTCTTCTCATAAAAAAACAACCATGCCTCATTATCATACACTCGGATCAATTCCGCACAAACGTCATACCCAGTTTCGTAAACCAGACGGCGGTTTGTACTCGGAACAATTGTTTTCAACGGAAGGTTTCTCGAATGACTATTCCCTGATGTACCATTTACATCCCCCTACTGAAATCATTCAAACGGATGATGCCTTTGATGTGATGCCCAAAATAGCGGAAGAAAAAATGCTTAGGCACCGCAGTTTTGAAGGGTTTCGATTGCAACCGGAAAAAGACTACCTGGCAAGCCGCCATGCCATACTGGTAAACAATGATTGTCATATTGTGCTGGCAGCACCCGGAGAAAGCATGACAAACTATTTCTACAAAAACGCGGATGCCGATGAACTGATCTTCATTCATGAGGGAAGCGGGCAGCTCCAAAGCATGTATGGGCGTTTGGATTTCGGTTCAGGCGATTACCTGGTGATACCCAGGGGGTCCATTTATCAGATGCATTTTAATGATAATCGCAACAGGCTGCTAATTGTAGAATCTTTCAGTCCCATACGCTTCCCCCAAAAATATCTTAGCAAATATGGACAATTGCTGGAACATTCCCCCTATTGCGAAAGAGATATCCGTCCACCTGAAGAATTGATCACTGTGGATGCCAGGGGCGATTTCCTCATTCAGACGAAAAAAAGTGGACGCATGTACGGTATCCACTATGGACACCACCCTTTTGACATTGTGGGGTGGGATGGCTGTTGCTATCCCTTTGCCTTCAGCATCCATGATTTTGAGCCCATAACCGGCAGGGTTCACCAGCCACCGCCGGTACACCAGACATTCGAAGGACATAATTATGTAGTATGCTCATTTTGCCCAAGGCTTTTCGATTACCATCCCCTGGCGATCCCTGCGCCTTATAACCATAGTAATATTGACAGCGATGAACTCCTGTACTATGTTGAGGGAGAATTTATGAGCCGCAAGAATGTTAGCCGGGGCATGCTCACCCTGCATCCCGGCGGCATCCCTCATGGACCGCATCCGGGAGCCGTTGAAAGAAGCATCGGAGCAAAAGAAACCAAGGAACTGGCGGTTATGGTGGACACTTTCCATCCCCTGAAACTGACTCAAAAAGCGCTGGAGATCGAAAACCCTGATTATACCATGAGCTGGGCCGAATAAGTGCTGGGCGGATGATCAGGGTCGGAGTTTTTAAAAGGCATCAGGATTTTTGAAAAAACTTATTTAAATTCGAAATACATTAAACAAGCTGCCATGATGAAACTTTCTGAAATAAAAATTGGGGATATCGTGAACGCCCGGTTCGAAGATGTGGTCAATACCGGCGAGGTATTACAGGTTGACCGGGAAGAAAAGAAAGTGAAAGTGGCCCATGGTGATCAGGAATTCTGGTACAACCTGGAAGATCTTTCTCCCGTACCGCTCACACTAGACAGCCTCGAAAAGCTTGGTTTCCACAAAGCAGATGACAGTTCACTCAATGGCAGCGGGGTTGCCTTTGTCAAGGGACCCTTCATTGTGCGCTTTCCCGAAGGAACCAGTTCCAAACATCTGCTGCTGACGTACAGGGATGAGCACCGGGACCTGCACGGCGACCTTTTTGTTCACCAGTTCCAGAACCATTACCACAACATGACCAATTTCCATATTGGCATCGAGTAGGTCAATTCATCTATTTAATGCCTATATTGCAGGTTCTTTTCCCCAAAAAACAGGAAAAATGCCCGTTTTTTTCTATTATCGGGATTATATCCGTATCTTTGCGCACCCAAAAACTGTATGGCGAAACAAACACTCATTAAACAAGATGGAACCATTGTTGAGGCCTTATCGAATGCTATGTTCAAGGTAAAACTTGAAAACGGGCATGAGATCATCGCCACCATCTCGGGGAAAATGAGAATGAATTACATAAGGATATTGCCTGGTGATAAAGTGGGAGTTGAAATGAGTCCATACGATTTATCCAGGGGTAGGATTATTTTCAGGTACAAATAAAATTAAACGCGGAGCGGAAAAGCTTCCGGAAGAACGAATAATTAAAGGCAAAGTCATGAAAGTAAGAGCATCTATCAAGAAACGTAGTGTTGACTGCAAGATCGTGAGGAGAAAGGGCAGGCTATATGTGATAAACAAAAAGAATCCCCGCTTCAAGCAACGCCAGGGTTAGGATTGGTGAAAAGTGGAAGTAGCCACTGGTCATTGAGTGAGTAGTTAGAAGTCAAAGCATCAGATGAAAAGATGAAGAATATCGCATCTGATAATACCTATAACGATTAAACAAATTATCTAAATCATGGCTCGTATTGCCGGTGTTGATTTACCCAAGAACAAAAGAGGAGAGATTGGTCTTACCTATATCTTTGGAATCGGACGTTCAACCGCTCAGTATATCCTGGATAAGGCCGGGATTGATTATAATAAGAAGGTGAATGCCTGGGACGATGATGAATTGAACGCGATTCGTAATATTATTACAAACGAATTTAAGGTAGAAGGCCAATTGCGTTCCGAAGTGCAGATGAGTATTAAACGACTCCTTGACATTGCCTGCTATCGTGGACTGCGCCATCGTAAAGGACTTCCTGTACGTGGCCAGCGGACCAGGACAAATTCCCGCACAAGAAAGGGTAAGCGTAAGACCGTAGCCGGTAAGAAGAAAGCACCGAAGAAATAGTTCTTAGCTATTTGGCTGGAATTAGCATCTTCCAATTTGAATCAATTTCGGATACCAGGTGCAGGAGGAGGATTGATTCAGGGTTTTGCCAGCAGGGTGAAGCTCAAATATTGTAAACAACGAATACCTTATTTAAAAAAAATGGCTAAAGCACAACAGGTTACCAGCGCAAAAGCAGCTGCCAAGAAAAGAGTAGTAAAAGTAGATTCTTACGGTGATGCGCACGTTACAGCAAGTTTCAACAACATCATCATCAGTTTAACCAATAAGAACGGCCAGGTTATTTCCTGGAGCAGTGCCGGCAAAATGGGATTCAAGGGTTCCAAGAAGAACACTCCCTATGCGGCCCAGATGGCTGCTTCTGATGCGGCCAGGGTTGCGGCGGAAGCCGGCTTAAAGAGAGTTGACGTGTTTGTTAAAGGTCCCGGAGCCGGTCGCGAAAGCGCTATCCGCGCCATTGCGAACAACGGTATTGAAGTAAATATGATCAAGGACGTTACTCCCTTACCACATAATGGATGCCGCCCTCCCAAGAAACGCCGTGTATAATTATTTTCACATTTGGGCATTCCCTCCGGAGAAAGCCCGGAACGGCATTGGGAAATTCAGTCCGGTAATTGGCTAACAAAGCGAAAGAGCAATATTTTAATAATCATTTGGGTGTACAATCGAGTTTTTTGATTTTTTAATGATTGTGCACCGCATCTAAAAAATCAAATAAAAATTATGGCACGTTACACAGGCCCCAAGACAAGAATTGCCCGCATTTTCGGAGAACCGATCCTGGGCAATGGAAAGTACCTCACCAAGACCAGCAATCCCCCTGGCCAGCATGGCCCCACCAAGAAGCGTAAAACTTTAGGAGAGTATGCCCTGCAATTGCGTGAAAAGCAAAAAGCCAAATATACTTACGGCTTGCTGGAGCGTCAATTCCGCAAGACATTTGAAGAAGCTTCACGGCTTGGCGGTGTTACAGGCGAAAACCTCATTAAACTCCTGGAAGCCCGTCTGGACAATACCATTTATCGTTTAGGCATTGCTCCATCCAGACCCGCTGCCCGCCAGTTGGTTGCGCATAAGCATGTTACCGTGAATGGAGAAATTGTAAATATTCCTTCTTTTCAGTTGAAAGGCGGCGACGTGATAAGCCTCAAAGACAAGAGTAAAGGCAATGCCGCGGTTACCGGACAGGTTCGCGGAAAGAACCCGAAATTCAATTGGCTGGATTGGAATGAAACTGAGTTTAAGGGTACATTCATCGCCTACCCCGAAAGAGAGAGCGTACCGGAGAATATCAAGGAACAACTGATTGTGGAATTGTACTCCAAGTAAGCCTTGATAAATTTTGATTCGAATTTAGAAATCCGGTTCTAAGCCGGCATTAACAATAACAAACAAGTAAAACTGAAATTTAAATATGGCCATTTTAAATTTCCAAAAGCCAGACAAGATTATCCTTCAAAAGGCAAATGATTTCGAAGCTTCATTCGAGTTTCGTCCATTGGAGCCGGGATATGGCGTAACGATTGGCAATGCATTGCGCAGGGTGTTACTGAATTCCCTGGAAGGCTATGCTATCGTTGGAATTTTTGTAGAAGGTGCGGAACATGAGTTCGCTACCATTAAAGGAGTAACCGAAGACGTTACAGAAATTATCCTGAATCTCAAGCAGGTTCGATTCAAGAAGATAGTGGAACATGAGGTTAGCCAGGAAAAGGTCACCCTTTCCATCAAGGGTAAGAGTGAATTCAATGCTGCCACTATCGGTGAAGCCACATCCACTTTCCAGGTGATGAATCCTGAATTGCTGATCTGCACCCTCGATCCTTCCGCCAAATTGAATATTGAAATAACCATTGGCAAGGGCCGCGGTTATGTTCCCGCCGAAGACAACAGGGTAAAAGATGCTCCATTTGGATACATCCCTACCGATTCAATCTTCACTCCCATCAAGAACGTGAAATATGCCATTGAGAATTTTCGTGTTGAACAAAGAACAGACTACGAAAAACTCCTGATGGAAGTGAATACAGATGGAACGATCCATCCCGAAGAAGCGGTTAAACAGGCTTCCCGCATCCTAATCCAGCACCTGATGATCATCACAGATGAGAATATCACTTTCGACAGTAAGGAAGACAAGAAGGAAGACGTGGTGGACGAGCAGGTATTGCAATTGCGCAAAGTATTGAAGACCCCTCTGGAAGACCTGGATCTTTCGGTTCGAGCCTTCAACTGCCTGAAAGCGGCGAAGATCAACAGCCTCAGTGAACTGGTACAATATGAGCAGGAAGACCTGATGAAGTTCCGCAATTTCGGACAAAAATCACTGGCCGAAATAGAGCAGGTTCTGGCAGAAAGAGGTCTTCATTTCGGAATGGACCTCGGCAAACTGGGACTTGACAAAGAAGATATCTGATATGCCATTGGGATGATGCGCGGCATGAAGCCTGAATATAAAAGGGCGTCATTCTTCGTCAATCAAAAGGGCAGAACTATTAATAACGTAGGCTGTAATTCCTGACACGGTACAGCCGATGCATTCAAATCCCGCTCTAATTCTGAGTGGATTGAATGCCCAAAAAACAAAAGTCATGCGTCACGGAGACAAAATCAAGAACCTTAGCAGAACAGCCTCCCACAGAAGAGCACTGTTAAGCAACCTTGCAAGCCAATTGATCATGCACAAACGGATTGTAACCACTCTTGCCAAAGCAAAGGCATTGAGGGTTTACATTGAGCCGCTGATCACCAAGACCAAGAAAGCCGAAACCAAAGACCAGATCATGCACAACCACCGGGTGGTATTCAGCTACCTACAGGATAAAATCGCGGTCAAAGAATTGTTTACGATCGTGGGGCCCAAGGTCGTTAGTCGTCCGGGTGGTTATACACGCGTGATTAAACTGGGAATCCGTTTGGGCGATAACGCAGAAACAGCCATGATTGAACTGGTTGATTTCAATGATGTGTACACTCAGGGAACGGCAAAGAGTGCCACTCCGGCCAAGAAGACCCGTCGCGCCGGCGGAGGAAAAAAGAAAGCAGCTGCTGAACCTGCAACGGAAAAATCAGTTGAAGCTCCCGCGCCTGCAGAAGAAGCCAGGGAAGAAAAATCCAAATGATCATGGTGAAAATATTCAGTAAATATGAGAGCTCCGGAAAAGAACCGGAGCTTTTTTTTGTGTGGTAAGGATTGATGACAGTACAAGGGATGCGACTGTAGAAAAACTTCGAAGCAACAATTCATAATTCACGTATTTTTGCAAAATTTCTTTAAACCCATGTCCACCAGTCAAAAGCCTGCAGTTCTGATACTTGAAGATGGAAATATTTTTCACGGAATTGCCTTTGGTAAGATTGGCACTACAACCGGCGAAATTTGCTTCAATACGGGAATGACGGGCTACCAGGAAGTATTTACTGATCCCAGCTATTTTGGTCAGGTAATCATCATGAATAATGTGCATGTAGGAAATTATGGTGTTAAGTCAGCTGACGTGGAAAGCAATTCCGTAAAGATCAAGGGCCTGATTGGGCGAAACCTCGAAGAAAGATATAGCAGGATGCAGGCCGATTACTCCCTGCAGCAATACCTCGAAGAACAGGGAATTGTATCCATAGAAGGATTAGATACGCGGGCCCTGGTGGAGCATGTGCGCACCAGGGGTGCCATGAACTGCATCATTTCATCCGAGACATCAGACGTCCGCGCACTCAAAAAAGAATTGGCGAAAGTGCCTCCCATGGATGGCCTGGAATTGGCTTCCGTAGTAAGTACCAGGGAAGTGTACCAGGAGGGTAACCCGCATTCAGAAATAAGGATTGCCGTGGTGGATTATGGAACAAAGAAGAATATTCTTAAATGCCTGGTGTCGAGAGGTGCCTACCTGAGAGTGTACCCGGCCAAGACTTCTTTCAAGGAAATGGAAGAGTTCAAGCCTCACGGTTATTTTATTTCTAACGGGCCTGGCGATCCGGCGCCAATGAAATATGCAGTCAAAACTGTAAAAGATATCCTGAATAGTGGGAGGCCATTATTTGGAATTTGTCTTGGACACCAGTTACTGGCGCTTGCCAACGATATCCCAACCTTCAAAATGCATCATGGCAATCGTCCCCTGAACCACCCTGTAAAAAACCTGATTAGTGGCAAGTGTGAAATCACTACCAAAAACAACGGCTTTGGAGTAGACCCCGAGGCGGTAAGGAAATCTTCGCTGATTTAA
>CALFNL010000281.1 GCA_937902875.1 uncultured Bacteroidota bacterium
CCGAGCGGTGGGTCCCAGGAAAGCCGATATGGGGAAGGCATAGTCAGAGCTTACGCGGGGAAGGGACTCAGCCAAACCATATTGAAAAATATTATCGATGAATTGCAGTTGAACGATACTGTTACTGAATTCCCAAACAGGGTCACTTACCGGAAAGCATTGGAATTGACAATGAGTGCCGATATACTCCTGCTCTTTGGCGACATGACTGTATATTATGCCGCCTCCAAACTGATGGGACTGGTCGCCAGCGGAAAACCATTTATCGCCTTTGTGCACAGGGAATCATTTCCGGCGGAATTTCTGCGCAGCCTGAATTACCCTTTCATGGTTCAATATTCCGGCACGGCAGGTGACAGCCCGGAGGAAAAAACCGGCGAGCTAAGGAATGTGTTGGAGCGGCTCATTCTTAACAGGCAGGATTTCACACCCATTGATAAACACCATCCCGCGTTTGAAATCCATACTGCGGAGGGCATGACAAAGATATTTGCTGACAATATCAAAAAGGCATTAACTATATGAACGAACAATATTACGAACTGCTAAAAGGGAAAAAAGTATTGGTTACTGGAGGCCTGGGCTTCGTGGGGCATAACCTTGTAAAGACCCTGAGTAAAGATTATGGATGCAAAGTGATTGTTGTGGATGACTGCTCCAATAGTACGGAGAAAGCCATTTCCGAAATAGCCAGCCAGGTGGAATTTCACAGGATGAGCGTTTTGGATACTGAAAATTTCTTTCCCCTTCTGAAAGACGTGAATTATATATTTCACCTGGCCTGCATTCAAATCGCGGCCTCGGGGAGCCTCCCGTTCGATGACCTGAATGTGAATGCGCTGAGTACTTTAAAGATTCTGGAACACTTAAGATCAACCAGACTGCCTAAGCTGGAACGATTTCTCTACACATCTTCCTGCTCTGTTTATGGAAGTTCAACCAGGTTGCCCGCGAGCGAAGAAGATCCCACCCGTGTCTTAAGCAATTATGCGGCTACAAAATTGCTTGGAGAACATTATACCCTCATCTATAACCGCAATTACAATATCCCTGTGTCCGTAGTCAGGTATTCCAATATTTTTGGATACGGACAGTCCCCCCGAAATCCTTATTGCGGCGTATTGGGTAAATTCGTCCACCATGCTTTAATTGGCGAGCCCCTCAAAATATTTGGGGATGGTGAACAAACCAGGGATTACACTTTTATTACAGACGCGGTTGACGCCACCATACTCGCAGCTGCACATCCAATGGCCTACGGTGACGTATTCAATATTGGCACCTGTGTAGAGACTTCCGTAAACAAACTGGTGGAACTCATCAGGCAATATGCGCCCGGAATTAAAGTTGAGAATATTCCCGAAAGAGATATTGATAATATAAGGAGACGCATGATTGATATTGAAAAAATACACCAGAAACTGGGATGGGCTCCCAAGGTGGGCATGCAAAAAGGGATTCAACTGACCATTGATTGGTACAAGAGCACATTGTAGTTGATGAAGGCATTGAGACAAATACTCAGTTTCATTTTTACCCATCCGCTTACCAGGGACCATAAGCTCAGTGCCGTTTGGAGATTCTTAAAATGGCAATGGGTTAGCAGGACCTTTCCCTATCCTTTCATCTATCCCTTTGTGAATGACAGTAAATTAATCATCAGGAAGGGAATGTCGGGGGCTACGGGGAATTTGTACGCGGGCTTGCACGAATTTGAGGATATGGCATTCCTCCTCCACCTGCTTCGGGAAGGCGACTTTTTTGGCGATATAGGAGCCAATATCGGATCCTACACAGTCCTGGCATCTGCCGTAACTCATGCAAGAACTATCACGGTTGAACCGATTCCTTCCACTTTCCAATCCCTGAAACACAACGTGGCTATAAATGATATTGAAAATTTGGTTCAGTTGAGAAATTGTGGGGTGGGCTCAGTGAATGGAAAACTCTCCTTCACAAAAAATTTCGATACCATCAATCATGTGGTTACCCCTTCCATGATCAGGGAATATGATACCGTGGAAGTAGATGTCACCACCCTGGATCAATTATTTGAAGGGCTTTCACCGGCATTACTCAAGATTGACGTTGAAGGATTCGAACTCGAAGTGTTGAAGGGGGGCAGGCAGCTATTATCCGGCTCGGGCTTGAAAGCCATAATGATTGAATTGAATGGCCTCTGCCATTCCTTTGGTGTGAGGGAAGAAGATATTCATGGGCTGCTGCTTTCATATGGATTCTCTCCGCATGAATACCTGCCATTCGAAAGAAAATTGATTTCAAAAGACAGTTTTTCAGGATCAGGAAATACTTTGTATATCCGCGACAAATCCTGGATAGAGCAGCGAATTGAAGGTGCTCCAAAATTTTCGGTGTTAAACAGGGCGATCTGACAGACTGATGAGGCTGGCAATTATCACTACTCACCCCATTCAATACTATGCTCCCTTGTTTGAAATCCTGGCGCATGATGGTAACATAACAGTGAAGGTTTTTTACACCTGGGAAAGAGGGGCCGAAAAATATGACGAGGGTTTCGGCAAATCATTTTCATGGGATATTGCCCTCCTGGAAGGATATGATTATGAATTTGTGAGCAACAATGGCAACTATGGAAAGAATTTTTGGAAAGTGAGAAATCCCCGGTTGATTAGTTCCATCACGGAATGGGGAGCAGAAGCCGTGTTGGTATTTGGATGGAATTATCTCAGCCATCTCCAGGCCATGAGGCACTTTAAGGGAAGGATTCCTGTTCTGTTTCGCGGAGATTCCACACTCCTGCGTGAATCCTCAGCCATTAAAAAATTCGCACGGAGATTTTTCCTCACCTGGGTGTACAAACATATTGACTATGCGCTTTATGTTGGAACAAACAATAAGAACTATTTCCTGAATTATGGAGTTCCGGAGAATCGCCTGGTGTTTGCGCCACACGCTGTGGATAATGAAAGATTCAGGAATTCAAATTCAGAGCAGGAAATCAATGCGTGGAAAAGAGAGCTGGAGATACCAGAAGATTCAATTGTATTTCTATATGCAGGGAAATTGGAGGCAACCAAAGATCCACTCTTGTTGATTGAGTCATTTAAAAAATTGCAGGGAAACAAATTTCGATTGATAATTGCAGGTAACGGAAAATTGGAAAATGAAGTAGATGCCTCTGCCAGGATGGATCGGAGGATCAAAAGACTGCCCTTTCAAAATCAGTCGAAGATGCCGGCTGTGTATAGACTGGGCGACATATTTGTGCTGCCTTCGATTGGTGAAACCTGGGTTCTTGCCGTGAATGAGGCAATGGCTTGTGGCAGGGCGATATTGCTAAGCGATAAGGTTGGCTCCGCGCCCGATCTGGTTGATCAAGGGGAAAACGGATATGTATTCAGGGCTGGAGACTCAGAAGATTTGCTCGAGAAAATGAAAAGATTGGAACACAAGAGAACGGTCGCAGCATTTGGAAAAGAATCAGAAAGGATCATTGAGAACTGGAGTTACA
>CALFNL010000282.1 GCA_937902875.1 uncultured Bacteroidota bacterium
AGCGTAATGTTGGGTTTGCTCATCCTGATCCAAAATCCCAAAGGCGGGGGCCTGGCTGGAAATATTGCAGGTTTCAGCAATCAATTTATGGGTGTCAAGCAAACCACCGACGTATTGGAAAAAGGCACTTGGATCTTTGCCACCATTATCGGCGTGCTTTGTATCGCTTCCACCTTGTTCATGAAGGGAAGTTCAGGAAATATCATAAAAGAACTGCCAACCAATCAGCAGCAGAGCGTTCCGGTTAATCCACCCAGCCAAGGCAATTCAGCGCCTGCTGGTTCTGGTCAAACCGCACCTGCCCAGCCATAATAATAAAACTATTATATCGTTATTGATAAGATTCACCAACCCTGCTGTTATAGGCAGGGTTTTTAGTTGAATTGAGTTACGAATTCATAACCATGATCAAAAAAATTTCGCTCCTTTTCCTCCTCATTTTGATTTTGTTTGGCGCCTGGGCGTCCTTGAAAATTTTGGCTGGCGGTACGGCATTTAAGGGCAGTCGGTATTTCCTTTATGTGAAAACGGGGAGCAATTTTGACAACCTGATGGAGACTATCAGAAAGGATGGGGTGCTTGAGAGTCCGGGAGTATTTAAGCTTGCTGCTGAAAGGTTGAGCGTGCCACAAAAACTCAAGGCTGGAAAATATGAAATTAAAAGAGGTACGAGTGTTCTGAATACTATTCGGATGCTTCGAAACGGCAGGCAATCACCCGTGAACCTGGTCATCACCAGGCTCAGGACCAAAAATGATTTTGCAAGATTCGCGGGGAACCAACTGGAATGCGATTCCGCGGCCATCATGGATTTTTTTAATAACCCCGATTCCATGCACCGGTTTGGGTTAGACAATTACACGGCAATGACAGTAATCATCCCGAATACCTATACCATGTATTGGAATACGACCCCTTCCAAATTATTCAGGAAACTTCATGAAGAAGAGCAGAAATTCTGGAATAAGGATAGATTAGTAAAAGCAGCCAGGCTCGAACTCAGCCCTGTCCAGGCATATACCCTGGCTTCCATCATTGAAGAGGAAACCAATAAATACGATGAAATGCCGCTCATTGCGAGTGTTTATCTTAACCGGCTCAAAAAAGGTATGAGGCTTGGCGCGGATCCTACGGTGAAATTCGCCTCCGGAGATTTTGCGGCCAGGAGAGTTACCTTCAGGATGATCGATGAAAGTTCGGAATCACCCTACAATACGTATAAGAACCCAGGTCTTCCTCCGGGACCAATTTGTACTCCTTCCATCAAGACTATTGACGCAGTTCTGAGCGCAACCGACACTGACTATCTTTATTTTTGCGCGAAGCCGGATTTTTCAGGCTATCATTCCTTTGCAGCCACAGACGCGGAGCACCTGAAGAATGCCAGGGCCTACCAGAGAGCATTGGACAGCCTGCAAATAAAATGAGATCTTGACTTATTTCAGGTTTGACCAAGAGCTCAAAGGCGTGATTGATAATGAAATTTGAGATACCCTTTTACCGAAGGAAAATAAGTATTTTCGATCCACATGACCAAACTGGAAAGAATCATAATTAGTTCCCCTCCTATTGACTTTTTTATCAGGAAGTCGAAAAACGTGATTCTTCCTGGATTTCACGGTGTGCCATTATTTGATGTTCTCAAATTCTTATTCAAGCAGCTCAGTCAGGAAGGATTGAATGTAAGAGCCGCCGCCATCTCATATAATTTACTGATGGCCATCCCGCCATTCCTGATATTCCTGTTTACCCTCATTCCTTATTTTCCCTTTCACACTGAATTCACTCGTGAGCTCCTGAGGCTTACGCATGACCTCACGCCCAATCAGACTACCTATATTTGGGTCCGCGATTTCATTGATGGGTTCACCCAGCCGAGAAACGGATTACTCTCCTTTGGATTCATTCTGGCTGTGATATTCTCTTCCAATGCCATGCTTGGAATCATGCGCTCATTCGATCGTTCACTTCACGCTTTACATAAGGGGAAAAGAAATTTCATAAAATTCAGGTGGACTGCCATACGCTTAACTGCGCTCGTAGCCACCCTTCTTATTGCCTCCGTGCTGCTGCTCATCACCCAAAAAACTTTACTAAGATGGCTGAATATCCAAAACAACAGCTTCAGATTCTGGATTGCATCTTTGCGCTGGCTGGTGATACTGGCGCTGTTTTATTATGGGATTGGGTTTATTTACAGGTATGCTCCGGCCGTAAAAATAAAATGGAGAATTGGATCACCGGGAACCACCCTGGCTACCCTCCTTATGGTAACCGTGACCGTTATATTCTCGTATTGGGTTAAGAATTTCAACAATTACAATAAGATATATGGCTCCATCGGAACGGTGCTGATACTCATGTCATCTGTTTATATCAATGCCCTGGTGTTGCTGATAGGATTTGAATTGAATGTGAGCATTTCCCACCTAAAATCAGATGCGGAGCACCGGCGCCTGAGAGAAGAGAAATCCAAGTGACATAGCCAATGATGTTTGGTGAAGAGTAAATATTTTCAATCATTCCTGCTCCAATTTTCGAGCACCCTCGTCAATTCCGCATCCGGCAATCCGGGCTTGTCATAATGCCCTGCAAGCGATTTCTGCCGGTATGCTTCATAGATAGTTATGGCGCATGCTACAGAAATATTCAGTGATCTTATCATGCCCACCTGGGGAATAACGAAATTGCCATCCCCCAGCGCAACGCTCTCATCTGAAACGCCATCGTGTTCATTTCCAAATACCAGGGCGGTCGGTTTTGTAAAATCGAGCTGGTACAGAGCTTTGGCATCTTTATGCAGGCGGGTGGTAAAGATTCTATTGTATTTATTCCGCAGTTCTTGAAAGCAGGATGCCGGATCGGTGAATTGATGAATGGTCAGCCATTTTGCAGCACTTGACGAACTTTTGGAGCCCCATTTCTTATGCCTGGGTATTTTTGTGTTGAGGATATATATTTCCTGGATACCTACGGCATCGCAGGTTCTCATGACTGCCGAAATATTATGTGGATCTGATACATTTTCCAATACAACAGTGAGATTATTTTGTCGTTTATGGAGTACCTGCATCAGACGGTTCATTCTTTCTGGCGTCATATTTGTAAAATTGATATTGACTAAAATACAAAAACCTGCTCTTGCAGGGATAAAACACCTAAAATTGAGAATATGCTAAAGAAGATCCTTAAAATTAGCGGCATCGTCTTTTTAGTGCTTATTGGCCTTGCTTTCGCGGCCCCCATCATGTTTAAAGGGAAATTGATAAAGATTGCAAAGGCAAACATCAATAAAAATTTGAATGCGAAAGTTGATTTTAAGGATCTCAATATTTCGCTATTCAGGCATTTTCCCATGTTATCGGCAGCACTGGAAGACCTGCAAGTGACCGGAACGGGCGAATTTGCCGGCGACACCCTGATTTCAGCCAGCCGGATAGACCTGGCCCTGAATCTCTGGACTGTGATTTCCGGAGGTGAAATCAAGATCTCTTCTGTTTCCATTGACAAGCCCCGCATTCATGCCATCGTGAATAAGGAAGGAAAGGCGAATTGGGATATCACCATCCCCGATACATCGGCAGTTGCTGCCGAATCAAAACCATTCAAGATTAACCTGAAACATTATGAAATCAACCAGGGTTATGTGAGTTATATCGATGTTCCCGGCGACATGAGCAGTGAAATATTCAATCTCAACCATAGCGGCAGCGGAGACTTCAGTTCTGATATATTCACACTCAAGACCAGTTCTGAGGCCGACGCGGTGAATTTTGTTTATAGTAAAATTCCATATCTCGTTAATGCCAAAGCAATGGTGGGGGCCGATATCCAGGTTGATAACAAGACCAGCACTTATACATTCAAGACCGATGATATTTCGGTCAATGACCTTAAATTATCGTCCAGCGGTTTCTTCAGGCTTGTGAATGACAGTGTTTACGGGATGGATATTCAATTCAAGGCCCCTTCTACGGAATTCAAGACCTTATTGTCGCTGGTGCCCGCAGTCTATAACAAGGAATTTGACAAAATTAAAACAAGCGGCAAGGCATTATTCAGTGGTTTTGTAAAAGGAAATTACAGCAACGCAGAAATGCCAGCCTATCAGATTAACCTGGAAGTGAATGACGGATTCTTCCAGTATCCAGACCTGCCCCAGCCAGTAAAAAATATCAACCTTGCCATGAAAGTGAACAATCCAGACGGCATTACCGATCATACGGTTGTGGATATTTCCAAGGGACATATTGAATTCGGGCCGGATCCTTTTGATTTCAGGCTGCTCCTCAAAAATGCCACCACAGATCAATTCATCGACGCGGCCGCAAAGGGAAAACTGGATCTTTCCAGAATCACACAATTCTTTAAACTGGATCCCTCCACAAAGTTATCCGGTTTGATAGACGCAGATATATTCGCTAAGGGAAATGTGGCGGTGATCACCAGGAAGCAAAAGGGCGATTTCAGTGCACGCGGATATATTGACGTATCGAACCTGAATTATTCTTCCAAGGATTTTCCACAGCCCATAAGGAATAGCAGTATGAAGATAGTAGTGGACAATCCCGATGGCGTCACGGATCATACTGTCGTAAGAATTTCTTCGGGCCATGTGGAATTGGGAAACAATCCAATTGATTTCTCCTTGCTTGCAAAAACTCCTGAAAGCGATTTATATTTTGAGGGCAATGCCAAGGGAAAATTCAACCTCGCGGATCTTGCGCAATTCAGCGAGCCGATACCCGGCACCAGTTATTCCGGATTACTCGACGCCGATATTTCTTTGAAAGGGAATAAATCTGCCATCGACAAAAAAGAATACCAAAAGGTGCAGACTTCCGGCACGATGCGCGTGACTAATGTGAAATATGTTTCCAAGGATTATCCCGATCCCGTTAGCGTTCCAAATGCGGAAATGGTTTTCAACCCGGCAAAAATCACGCTCAGTAATGTGAAAGCTGAATACCTCGGCACACATTACAGCGCGAATGGGTCTCTTGATAACGCCATTGGATATGCGCTAAATAATGAGCCCCTTGCCGGAACCCTGAATGTTGCGGCAGACAAGATTGATTTGAACGCCCTGATGGGTACCAATTCATCAAAAGGAGCCGATACCACTACCATGACTGCTTTCGCGGTTCCGAAGAATATAAATTTCCTTTTGAATGCCGTAGTGGACAAACTCACATACGACAAAGTGGACTACAATAATTTGAAAGGCGCCATATTGGTGAAGGATGAAACGGTGACCCTGAAGAATGTGCAAACAAATGCGCTGGATGGCAGCCTGGCGCTCAGCGGTACTTACTCTACAAAATTAGATAAGAAGAAACCTGATATTAGCCTGGCCTATGACGTGAGCGGCCTTGATGCGCAGAAAACTTTTTATGCATTCAATACAGTGCAGAAATTAATGCCAATTGGTAAATTCATAGGTGGTAAGATCAGCTCCCAACTAAGCATGAAGGGTAAGCTGGGTGAAGATATGATGCCGAATCTGGCCTCTCTCACGGGGAATGGAAGCCTTCTATTGCTGGAAGGTTTTCTCAGAAAATTCGCTCCATTGGAGAAACTGGGACAAACTCTCAATGTGGATCAGTTCAACGATATTGCTCTTAAAGACATCAAGAATTATTTTGAATTCGCCAACGGCAAAGTGCTGGTAAAACCCTTCAAGGTCAAGGTTAAGGATATTGAAATGGAAATCGGAGGCATGCATGGGTTCGATCAGTCTATGGATTATCTTCTGGATGTAAAATTACCGCGCAGCATGATGGGCAGCAAGGGCAATGCACTGGTTGACAATTTGGCCCAGCAGGCAAGTAGCAAAGGAGTTCCGGTTAAACTGAGCGATGTGGTGGATCTGAAAGTAAAAATGAGCGGCACTATTACCAATCCCACCATTAGTACAGACCTTAAAGGCGCGGCTACAGACCTGGCCAGCGACCTGAAGCAGCAGGCGGCAGATTTCGCAAAACAAAAAGTGGACAGTGTAAAATTAGTGGCGGAAAATACGAAAAATGAATTGAAAGATTCGGCCAAATCCATCAAGAACCAGGCCCTGAAAGGATTGCAGGAAGACCTCACAAAGAAAATATCGGGTACCAAAGACAGTACTGGCACACCTGCCAATGTCGTTGACAATAGCAGGAAAGCGGCAGAGCAAACGCTCAAGAATACATTCAACAATTTGCTAAAGAAGAAAAAACCATCAAAAGACAGCACGGGGAAATAAGGATTATCGTGCGGGCCGCCTGCAAATCCATCTCGCCCTGGAAGACCATACCCTCAAGAACCGGAATATCATTTGGATGCATTGGGCAGCATGATGATGAAGACCGACCCGACTCCTTTATTGGATTCTATTTGAATTGTGCCCTTGTGCAATTTAATGATCCTGCTGGCCAGTGAAAGTCCCAGCCCAAATCCGGTGGAAGGTTGGCGGCCTTCGATCCTGTAGAAAGGCTGGAAGATCCTTTCACGTTCTTCAAGCGGAATTCCCAATCCTTCATCTGAAATGGAGACGAATATTTCGTTGTCCTTAAGCGAAAGTGTCAACCTGGCCAGGTGGTCAAGGGAATATTTGCAGGAATTCACTACAATATTCCTGATGGCAGTGAGAAGCAGCGCTTCATTGCCGAAACATACAAGTTTTTCTTCTTCGGGAGGAAGTTCATTGAATTGCAGTACTACATTGTATCCCAGGCTCATCTTCTGAATTTCCCGGGGAATCTGCAGGAGTATTTCATCAATCCTCACCAGGTCTATTTCAATTCCGCTGGCATTTCCGGATGCTTTTGCAAATTCAAGCAGTGTATGTGTTAGCCTGGTGAGGCTGCTCACATCTTCGTAAACAGACTGCATCACCTGCCTGTACATAGCGGCATCCCTGTCTCTCTGCAGGGAAACTTCCAACTGGCTTGAAATGGAAGCCAGCGGAGTTGACAATTCATGTGAGGCATTGGCGATGAATCTTTTTTGAATATCAAAACTTTCCTGCAGGCGATTGAGCAGTTGGTTTAGAGTCACGGCCAGATAATTCCATTCGTCTTCCCTGGGTCCTGCATGGATCCTTCTTGTCAGACTCTGGGCTGAGATCTCATTCACTTCATCCGCGATTTTCCTAATGGGTAGTAATAATCGCGTAGAGAAGATATAGCCACCCAGAATGGCGATCAACAGTGCTCCTACGAAACTGAATGCCAATATCAGGAATAATTGATGCAGCATATTGATGCCTTCCTGGTCCAGGGCACCAACTATAATCACGAACCGGCTACCCTCGTAATGCGCAACTATTTCCCTCTTGCCTTGCCTGAAGTAAACATTTCCATGAAGTCTCGCATTGTCCAAAACCTCTTTTTCAAATGTGAGAGTGTCGCCGGGAAGGTCGCTGAACTGGTAAATTTTCGCGTTAGTTGAATCATACACCTGCACGAATTTTTCCTTAATAGACAGCGTGATGGAAGAATCAATCCTTTCAATCATATCCCGGTCGAAAGTGCCCGACTGATTGAATAGTTTAGCCGAAGTGATGGCCTTGCTGACCAAACGATTCTTGAAACTTCTGAACCGGCTGGTATAGGAAAAATAATATACGGATCCGCAAACAATGGAGAGCAATGTGAATACAATTACGGCAAATAATATGGTGATGCGGAATCTAACGGGCATTACTGGTTGCTGTCTTTTAGGATATAACCCATTCCAATATGGGTCTGAATGAGCTTGGTTGGGAAATTCTTGTCTATTTTATTTCGAACATAATTGATGTACACGTCAATCACGTTGGTATTGGTGTCGAAATCCACATCCCATACATTGATGGCGATATCGGCTCTCGAAACCACCCTGTTCTTATTCCGGAGCAGGTATTCCAGGAGTTGGAATTCCTTATTCGTCAGTGTTAGTTTCTGGTTATCTCTCTTCACTTCACGATTGTCGAGGTTCATTTCCAGGTCTGCAGCCCGCAGAATATTTCCTAAGGGCAATTGCGGATAAGCCGACCGCTTCATCAACACATTTATCTTGAGCAACAATTCCCTGAACTCAAAGGGTTTCACTAAATAGTCATCGGCGCCTGCATGGTAGCCGTCAACCTGGTCATCAATTGAAGGGAGAGCCGTGAGAAATATTACAGGAACCCGGTAGTCTTGGGTCCTGATGGCTTTGCACAG
>CALFNL010000283.1 GCA_937902875.1 uncultured Bacteroidota bacterium
AAATACCCGCAGTAAGACATGTTGATGGAAGCGGGCGCTTGCAGACGGTTGACAGGAAAGTTTCAAAAAGATATTATGACCTGATTGAGAAATTCCGGCAAAAAACCGGAGTGCCCATATTACTCAATACTTCATTCAATGAAAACGAGCCGATAGTGAATACGCCAGAGCAGGCTTTGGATTGCTATCTCCGCACCCAAATGGATATGCTGGTTTTGGAAAATTGTGTAATAACCCGTGATATTCAGCAATGAAAATCTCCATCATAACCACATCATTTAACAGCGTCTCTACCATCAGGGATACGCTGGAATCTGTGAGGAATCAGGACTATGCCGATGTGGAGCATATCATCATTGATGGCCGGTCAAGCGACGATACACTAAGGGCCATCGCCGATTTCCCGCATGTTTCGAGGATCCTTTCGGAAAAAGACAATGGCATTTATGACGCCATGAATAAGGGACTGTCACTGGCGAGCGGCGAATTGATTGGTATCCTGAATTCAGATGACCTCTATGTGGATGGAACGGTATTGTCGTCGGTGGCGGAAGTATTCGGTGACAAGAGCGTGGATATATGCTATGCCGACCTGCAATATGTGCAAAAAGATGACCTCGAAAAGGTAATACGCACCTGGAAGGCGGGTGCTTTTAATTCGCGATCATTTTATTATGGCTGGATGCCACCCCATCCCACTGTGTTCGTTCGCAGGCGCGTTTATGAGAAAGTGGGTAATTTTAATTGTAATTTAAAAACCGCGGCAGACTATGAATTATTGTTGCGGATATTTGTGAAAAATAAATTCAATATTAAATACCTGCCCAAAACCATTGTGAAGATGAGAACCGGCGGCGCGAGCAATGCTTCCCTCGGCAACCGCTTCCGCGCAAACAGGGAAGACCGGCTGGCCTGGGAGGAAAACCAACTGAAGCCCTATTTCTTTACCCTTTACCTTAAACCATTAAGAAAAATCACCCAATTCATATTCAAATAACACCATGCCAAAAACCGCACTCATAACGGGCGTTACCGGGCAGGATGGAGCCTACCTGGCAAACCTGCTGCTGAAGAAAGGATATAATGTTCACGGCATCAAGAGAAGAACCTCCTTGTTTAATACAGACAGGATCGACAATCTTTACCAGGATCCCCATGAAAGCAATGTGCATTTCAAACTACACTATGGCGATCTCACGGATTCCACCAATCTCATCCGCATCATTCAGGAAGTGCAACCGGATGAGATCTATAACCTGGGCGCCATGAGCCATGTGCAGGTGAGCTTTGAAACACCGGAATACACGGCCAACGCAGACGGACTCGGCACGCTGCGCATATTGGAAGCCGTTAGATTGCTGGGCCTTACAAACAAGGCCAGGGTGTACCAGGCCTCCACCTCCGAATTGTATGGCCTGGTGCAGGAAACCCCGCAGTCGGAAAAAACACCTTTCTATCCCCGCTCTCCCTATGGAGTGGCCAAACTCTACGCCTACTGGATCATAGTGAACTACCGCGAAGCATATGGCATGTTCGCCATGAATGGCATCCTTTTTAATCATGAGTCGCCCCTGCGCGGCGAAACCTTTGTAACCCGCAAGGTCACCAGGGGTGTGGCCAAGATAGCGCTGGGTTTGCAGGACAAAATCTATTTGGGCAACCTCGACGCGCAACGTGACTGGGGCCATGCGAAAGATTATGTGGAAGCCATGTGGCTGATGATGCAGAAAGATGAACCCCGTGACTATGTAGTTGCTACAGGCATTACCACGGCAGTAAGGGAATTCGTGCGGATGGCATTCAGGGCCGTGGGCATAGAACTTGAATTCAAGGGTAGGACCCACAATGAAGTGGGTGTAGTGGTTTCCTGCAGCAACCCCGATTTCAATGTGCCTGCAGGGAAAGAAGTTGTGGCTGTGGACAGCAGGTATTACCGCCCCACGGAAGTTGACCTGCTGATTGGAGATGCTTCCAAGGCACAACGCGAATTAGGCTGGAAACCCAAATATACTCTCGAAGAACTGGTGAATGAAATGGTGGAATCTGATATTGACCTGTTCAGGAGGGAACGCCTGCTGAAAGATTCGGGGTTTGAGATCAAGAACCAGTTTGAATGAGCAATCCTGCCTGCCTCGCCACACACGGAAATAAATGGCTATATAACTATCATCACTAAACGATGAATAAACAGGACCGCATATATATCGCAGGACACCGGGGCATGGTGGGATCGGCCATATTGAGGAAATTGAAAAAAGAAGGATTCGAAAACCTGCTCCTGAAATCTTCTTCTGACCTGGACCTGCGGAAACAGCAGGAGACAGATGATTTTTTCGCGATGGAAAAACCGGATTATGTATTCCTGGCCGCCGCCAAAGTGGGAGGCATCCTGGCCAATAATACCTATCGTGCCGATTTCATTTATGATAATATCATGATCGAAAGCAACCTGATACATGCTTCGTATCAGTACAGGGTGAAAAAACTTCTGTTCCTGGGTTCTTCATGCATCTATCCCAAACTGGCGCCACAGCCTCTGAAGGAGGAATATTTGTTGACCGGAGAACTGGAACCAACCAATGAACCCTATGCCATCGCCAAAATTGCCGGCATAAAAATGTGTGACGCTTTTCGCTCACAATACGGATGCAATTTTATTTCCGCCATGCCCACCAATCTCTATGGGCCCAACGACAATTATGACCTTCAACAATCACATGTGATGCCAGCCCTGATCCGTAAATTTCATGAGGCAAAGCTAACACATGCTCCTAAAGTAATAATCTGGGGTACGGGTTTGCCACGACGGGAATTCATGCATGTGGATGATTTGGCTGATGCCTGCTATTTCCTGATGCAAAATCATAATGAACCCGGATTCGTAAATGTGGGGACAGGAGAAGACATAGAAATCAGGGAATTGGCCCGGATCATAAAAGAAATTGTAGGCTATGAAGGAGCCATAGAGCATGATCTCTCAAAACCCGACGGCACTCCCCGCAAGCTGATGGATGTAACTAAGCTCCATAGTCTCGGTTGGAAGGCCCGAATTGAATTGAAAGAAGGCATTACACAAGTATATGAAGATTTCGTTTCCCATGCAGCCCTTCAGCCCTCGGTAAACCTGCGGCGGACGCGGTGACTAATTACTAATGACTCCCCACTATTGACTCCCCCATGTTTCCTCTTTTCAAAAAGAAACAATCTCCTCCCGCTGACTACAGCTTCCTGAAAGCTGATATGCATTCGCATCTGATTCCGGGAATCGATGACGGTTCTCCGGATATGGAGACCTCTATCGGCCTGATAATTGGTATGATGCAACTGGGATACCAAACAATCATCACCACGCCCCACGTGATGTCTGGAATGTATCAGAATGGCAGGGACAAGATCCTTCAGGGTCATGAAGCGGTGAAACTGGAATTGAAGAAGCGAAATATAGAAGTGGACTTCAGGGTGGCTGCCGAATATTTGCTGGATGATTATTTTGATTCCCTACTGCAGGGGAATGAAGCCCTGCTCACCATCAAAGACAATCTGGTGCTGGTAGAATTTTCCTTTGTGAGTGCTCCGATTGATTACAAGCAAAAATTATTTGCGCTCCAAATAAAAGGATACCGGCCCATACTGGCTCATCCCGAACGTTATACTTATTTTCACCATCAGCCCTCCATCTACAGCGATCTGAAAAATGCTGGTTGTCTGTTTCAGGTAAATCTCCTGTCAATATTAGGCTATTATGGCAAGCAGGCCGCCAGGATCGCCAGCCGATTATTCAAAGAGAATTTGGTTGATCTCCTGGGCACAGACCTGCACCATTATAAGCATCTTCAACTTCTCCGGGATCCTTCTCTTGCCCGGAGAGCCCGTGAATTGATTGGCAACGCAACTTTGCTCAATCAGCAGCTTTAAAGCCGCCTTTGGGCAGGTCTTCACGAACCGATCTTCCCCTAATTCCATTTTAAAATTCAGAACCGGATAGTTGGTTTAAATTCCACAAACCGACAACAATTCAATTCCGGAACTGCAATTGGCGAGAATGTATTTTTTAGGAGGCTCCGCTGGAGCCTGGTCATTCTAATTGAAAATTTCCCTATTAATAGGACGCT
>CALFNL010000284.1 GCA_937902875.1 uncultured Bacteroidota bacterium
GCACTGCAACCACGCCGCGTATTCGTTCCTGTCAGGCGTATAACCAACCGGCAAAGTCAGTAATTTCTCATCCGGACTGATAATCACATACAATGGCTGAGAAACATTCACAAAATTCTCCGACTGAAGGGTGGCATACCTGTCGCCCAGGGTCCTGATTTTTTTCCTGTCCCCATCCGAGGTAGTGAAAACAAATTGCTGGTCTTCCTTTAGCCGCTCCCGATCGTCCACAAATAATGAAACCAATACAAAATTACTGTCGATCAGGTTTTTCACTCTTTTATCAGTCCAAACATTTTCTTCCATTTTTCTGCAGTTCACACAAGCCCATCCTGTAAAATCAATCAGAACAGGACGATTCTTTTCCTTTGCCAGTTGAAGAGCTTTTTCATAATCATTCACCACCTCCGCCTCCACTCCGTTTATCCTGATCAGATCTTTTCCATAAATACTATATGACAATGGTGGAGGAAATCCACTGATAAGCGACAGGTTCGCATATTTTGTTTTGGTGACTCCGGGCAATAAATATATCGTGAATGCCAGGAAGAGTAACCCCGCAATAATCCTGCCCCTGCTCAATTTTCGCGGGGGAGCATCATTCTTGAATCTAAGTATTCCGAATAGATAGAGAACAATGCAGGTTCCGCAAATGATCCAGATGGCAAAAAAAACTTCTCTTTTGAGTATTCCCCAATGCTCCACCAGGTCGGCATTGGAAAGAAATTTTATGGCCAATGCCAGTTCTATGAAGCCCAGCACAATCTTCACTGAAGTCAACCATCCGCCAGATTTGGGAATGGAATGCAGCCATCCCGGGAACAATGCAAATAAGGCGAAGGGCAGAGCCAGGGCCAGGCCAAATCCAGCCATACCCGATGATAATTGCCAGGCGCCTCCATTGGAGGAGAGAGAGCCTGCCAACAGGGAACCCAAAATTGGTCCTGTGCAGGAAAAAGAAACCAGGGCCAGGGTGAGAGCCATGAAGAAAATACCCACCACTCCGCCTATCCCTGCCCGTGCGTCTACTTTATTGGAAAGGCTGCCCGGCAGTGTAATCTCAAACAGACCAAAAAAGCTCAGCGCAAACGCGACGAATATCACAAAGAATAGAAGATTCAACCAGAAATTGGTGGAAATATTATTCAGGATCTCGGGGTTCAGCGAATCCAGAAAATGAAAAGGCAAACTGAGCAATACATAAATGAGGAAAATGAAAAAGCCATAAAGCAATGCGTTCCAGACCCCCTTCCGCTTGTTTGGGGATCTCTTGGTGAAGAATGAAACCGTAAGAGGTATCATGGGAAATACACAGGGAGTGAGCAAGGCAATCAGGCCCCCCAAAAATCCCAGAGCAAATATGCCCCAAAGTCCCTTTGATTGCTCGGATTCGATTCCCGTGCCGCCACAATTGCTGACCGGATTTTTCAGGTCGATCCTATTTCGCTTCAGGGCCTGTGCACCCGAAGCCGACTCTTGTAATCCGCCTGCCTTCGTTATTAGATTGCCGTTAGCGTCAAAACCGAACCTGAATGGAACTGATTCGGGATCAGAAAACTCGTCGCCTTTATAGGCCATAAACACAATCGCTCCCTTGATGTCTGATTTCTTTTCATTCACAACCAGGTTCACCACGAATTCAGCTTCATCTTCAAAAAATCTCACTTCCGTACTGTCAAGCAATGGCTCCTTCGCTGTAATCAACTTCGCTTCTTCCTTTACGGAAAGTATTCTGGCAAAAGCAAGCGTGGAACTGTCAAGGCCAATCCTGGTATTGGGCAGGTCATCACTCATCGAAGTAGAAAATAATCTCCAGCCCTTCTCAATTTTCGCCCGAAGCACCAACTGGTATTCATTTCCGCCCTTGCTGGCACCGGAAAATGACCATTCCATCTTTGGGCCCGCGCTGTATTGTGGAAACGCCAGTTTCGGCGCTCCAATCAGCAACCCTGAGAAAATAAATGATAAAATTCTTTTCATGAGTGGGTGATAAAAACCAAAAACTAAAAAGAAACGAGTTTCTCTCCTCAAAGAAACTCGCTTCAGTCCGAAAGAGCAGACAAATCAGGTTTATCCGCCGACACTTATCTTAAATTCCACCTCCGAAGGTGGTAAGCATTGTTTGTCGTTGCATACCATGAATTCAACGGTTCCTGCCAGGTTGGTCTTCAATTTGCCTTTCAGCTTCACCACCTGCACAAAATCCACGGTGGGGGCAGAAGAAGGGACAGGGCTACCCCAGACTTCGGCAGGCTTCTTTACCAGCTTACCAATTTCTTTGATTTTACCATCCACGGCAATGAGCGGGTTCCTTGCAAATTTGAAGGATGTAGGCACCGGGCCATCAACGCCAACATTCTGCGCATAGATATGGTAATTCCCATTAATCGAGGCCGTCATCCGCACTTCGTAAATATTGTCACCAATTTTTTTGGTTTCAAAATTCCAGCTTACCATTTTTGCGGAACCACCCTGCGCAAATGCAAAAGCGAAGGCCAACTGTAATATGGAAAAACTTATAATTCCTTTCATACTGCCATTTAATTTATAAAATTCCGTACCCGGAGTTTGGTCAAATTTCCAGCTAAAAAACTTAAGGATTTGCCAAAATTGATAAAATAGCGGGGATTAGCCTACCAACGCCTCTTTTTTTACCAAAAGGAGGTCATTTAACAATCTCCTGCCATCTGTGTTGCCCAACACCTGGCTGCAGGCCCTTTCAGGATGCGGCATCATACCAAAAACATTCCCCGAGGCATTACAAATTCCTGCAATATTTCTCTCAGCCCCGTTGGGGTTGGAAACCGGAGTCAATTTGCCATCAGCATCACAATAACGGTAGATTACCTGCTTATTGTTTTCCAATTCATCCAGAGTTTCAGAATCTGCATAGAATCTCCCTTCTCCATGCGCAATTGGAATTTTAAGTGGAACTCCATTTTCGCCCTTAATATATACATTCTTGCAAACGAATTTCATGTTGATGTTCCTAAGCAATACGCCCGGCAATAAGCCGGACTCGCATAAGATCTGAAAGCCATTGCAAATACCCAGTACTTTGCCTCCCCTCTGCGCAAATTCGATCACGCTCTGCATCATGGGGCTGAAACGGGCAATGGCCCCGCAACGCAGATAATCTCCATATGAAAATCCTCCCGGCAAAACAATGCAGTCCTCCGTAGAAAACATGCTCAGGTCCTTATCCTTATGCCAGAGTTCAATCACTTCCTGCCCCAGGTCTTCCCTGAGGGCATCCATTATGTCTCTGTCGCAATTGGAACCGGGAAAAACAACCACTCCGAATTTCATTGAAAAATAGTGTTGATGAGGGAAGAGAACAGGTTGCAAAGATAAAAATTATGCAGCAATGTTCAAAATGACGCGACGCCCTGCTAGCGTTGTGAAGGAAGCCAGAAATTCAGCGCCAGTATGAATATTACCATGGCCCAATGAAGTAATTGCGTGATCCATTTCTTTTCCGCGTAAAAAAAAGTATAGGCGTGAAAAGCGGCGAAAGGGAGCGCCGATAAGATCCAATATTCGAATGTGGAAGTGGAATTGATGAATGGTATCAACAAAGCAGTGAGAAGATACAGGAGCATGAGACTCCAGCTTTTCCTAACCTGTATCAGCATTTTTAGAATATTCCTTTGGATGTAAAAACCGCTGATCATGAATGGAATCATCAATAAGAACATCCCGCACCATGCCCACACATCCTGCTGAAATTTAGGATAGCTGACCGAAATAGATGGCAGGTATGTCATCGGATTCCAGTTATTGGTAAGGTATAACCACGCGAAAAGAAAATAATAAGGCGTGGCGATACCCAGCAATGCCACCATCCATTCGCTTAAATGAAATGGCCTTAATGTGATCAGTCCGAAGAAGATGAGTATGGCGAAACCGATCGAAGGGAAATACAGAAAAGAAGAGAACCCAACTACCATGCCCACATTAAAAACCAGAGTCTTGGGCCTTTGGTGATTGAATAACGCGCTCAGCCTGGCCCATACCCACACCAGCAGGCTGTTAATGATCAGGGTTGAAGACAATTGCCACCATTCAGGAAAAAATGATGTTATGAGTATATAGGCCATTGCCGGCAGATAATTTGGCCTCGGCAATAGTTTCTGGTTGTTTATTAAATTATTGAACGTGATGGCCTGGGTAATTATCAGCACGTAAGTGATGATCGGATAAATTACAGGGGCAGTATGGCCGGCTGGAGCCAGCAATTTCAGCAATTTGTGGTAAAGAAATCCATCCGTAGCCTGGGCGGTGGGAACATGCGGCTGAATAAATGAATAGAGCTTTAGTACAAAAGCATAGACCAGCAGAATTATGATATTGATTGGATTATTTCCCTTGAATGATCCTACCACAGGATTTTATTTTAGAAATCAACTATTGCAAAGGAAATATAATTCCTGTACATACAGGGAATAATCAATTGTTTCGCCCCAATTTGTTTTCCATACTTAGGCATGAACTCGTATCCCTTGTCAAGATTCTTCAGAGTGGGGGTTCTGTTGATCTTCCCATCGGCACTTAGGCTTTGTTGGTTGAGTAGGAGACTTCTCCTTTCCACCTGGT
>CALFNL010000285.1 GCA_937902875.1 uncultured Bacteroidota bacterium
GCCTTCTAATTCCTCCGGTGTCATGTGCCTGATATTGGGCCGGGTGGCTGGTTTCATAGCCGCAAAGGTACAATGGCCATTCCACAATGATCTAAATGAATACATTCCCCTAATTTTGGCGTTTTCCCATCAATCCATCTCATTAAATTCATTGCAGGCTATATGCAGACAGCATACATTATTGACTCCGTGCGTACGCCGATCGGCAGGTATGGAGGAGCACTGAGTTCGGTGCGCCCAGACGACCTCCTGGCCCTGGTAATTAAACGGTTGTTGCAGAGAAATTCTTCCATCAACATAAATGAGATTGAAGATGTGATTGCAGGAGACGCTAATCAGGCGGGTGAGGACAACCGCAATGTAGCCAGAATGGCAGCGCTGCTGGCCGGCCTTCCGGTTACCGTGGCGGGCAATACAGTCAATCGCCTCTGCGCATCGGGACTGCAGGCAGTGATGGATGCCTCGAGAGCCATCATGTGTGGGGAAGGTAGCTTATACATTGCCGGCGGAGTGGAGAGTATGACCCGCGCGCCCTACGTGATGCCCAAAGTTGATGAAAAGTTTTCGCGTAAACCTGAAATCTTTGATTCCACCATCGGATGGAGAATGGCAAATAAAAAGCTGATTGAAAAATATCACCCATATAGTATGGGCGAAACCGCCGAGAATGTGGCCAGGCAATGGAAGATCAGCAGGAATGATCAGGATGCATTCGCCCTGGAATCGCAACAAAAATATTTTGCGGCACTCGGCGCAAATAAATGGAATGATGAAATAGTTCCGGTGGAGATAAGCGCCAACAAAGAAGAGCAGTTGATTTTTTCTGCAGATGAACATCCACGCCAGACTTCCCTGGAAAAATTGTCGCAATTGAGGCCTGCCTTCGTGAAAGAGGGAACGGTAACCGCGGGCAATTCATCGGGCATCAATGACGGAGCCGCGGCCATGTTATTAGCCAGCGAGGCAGCAGTAAAAAAATTCGGATTGAAGCCAATGGCCAGGATAATTTCAATGGCCGTAGCGGGTGTGGACCCGGCCATTATGGGAATCGGGCCCGTGCCGGCCAGTGAAAAGGCTCTGCAAAGAGCGGGACTGCGAAAATCAGACCTTGACCTGATAGAACTGAATGAGGCTTTCGCTTCACAATCCATTGCCTGTATCAGAGACCTGGGGCTGGATGTTGCGAAAGTGAATGTGAATGGAGGAGCTATCGCCATCGGTCACCCGCTGGGTTGTAGCGGCCTGAGAATTTCCTCCACCCTGTTACATGAAATGAAAAGGACAGGAAGCAGGTATGGACTGGCAACCATGTGCGTGGGAGTGGGCCAGGGCGCCGCCATAATTTATGAGGGTATTCCTGCCTGAAATTCTACTATTTGAAAATATTGATCTGCACAATTCAATTCAAAGCATATAATCATGTGGCAGCAAAATGGATTCATGCAAGGAGATCCTGATCTCAGGTTGTGTGTAAGAGAGTTGTTGGAACTCATTGAACAGACGCCTGAAAAATTCAGGAATTTCAGCGAAGATGATATCTTAAGGAAAACATCGCCCGAAAAATGGTCCAGGAAAGAAATCCTGGGTCATTTGATTGACAGTGCGCTGAATAATCTGAGGCGGTTCACGGAAATCCAGTTCCTGCCCCAACCATATATCATACAGCCCTATGACCAGGTGAATTTGGTAATTGTAAATGACTACCAACACCTGCCTGTGCAGCAGCTCCTGAACCTATGGCAGACCCTGAACCGGCAGATCATTCATGTTATTGAAAGGATTCCGGAACAAAAGCTGGCATATCCGGTAAACCCGCAATACCATAATAAAGAAATGAAAAATCTGGGCTGGATCATTGGGGATTATGTGGCCCACATGAAGCATCATATGAAACAGATCTTTCCGTCTGGCTAAAATGGGGGAAATGGTGCAGCCCTGATGATTTGCGACTGAATCAGAACCTGAATTGAAGGATTGCCGATTGCGGAATGGTTTCCTGCTCTCCCGTGAGCAGATTCCTGATGGTGCAGGTTTCCTCATTCAGCTCTTTGCTTCCAATGATCACTACGAATTGAATATTTTTCTTTTCTGCGTATTTGAATTGCTTATCGAACCTGCCGCTTTCATGAAAAAGTTCGCAACGGATGCCGGTGGCTCTGAGTTTCTGCATCAATGAAAAGGCATTTCTGCTTTCCGCTTCTCCGAGATTAAAGAACAGCGCCTGTGTTCCAATATGAACGTCATCCGGAAACAGCTTCAGTTCTTCCATCACGTCATAGATCCTGTCCACGCCGAATGAAATTCCCACGCCGGGAATATTGGGAACACCAAACAGACCAGTAAGATCGTCGTAGCGGCCTCCTCCACCAATACTTCCCATCTGTATCCCTTTCGCCTTCACTTCAAAGATGGTTCCCGTATAATAATTGAGTCCC
Source organism: uncultured Bacteroidota bacterium (assembly GCA_937902875.1). GTDB lineage: Bacteria > Bacteroidota > Bacteroidia > Chitinophagales > Chitinophagaceae > PSRI01. The sequence goes on from CALFNL010000285.1 coordinate 2,436, forward strand.
CTTGCCAGGGTAAAATCCACTGAGGCGGCAGGAAGGGCAGCCTGCTGCTGATATTTCAAAATATATTCCAATTCGCCGATGCCTTTGATCCCCAAATCTATGGAACCGAGCAAGGCCTTTACCTGTTGGAGCTTTTCTTCATTACTGCCTTTGATGTGCAGATATTTTTCAATTATGGAAATTTCATTCGCGTGAAATCCCTTTTTAACCAGTTCTTCTTTCACTTGTGCCATTCCGATATTATCCAGTTTGTCGATCGCGATGGTGATATCCATCATTTTAGTTGGGCCTCCGCAGAATTCGGCCAGTGCAGCCAGTATTTTCCGGTTGTTTATCCTGATGTCAACCGGTATCCCGAGGGCCGCAAATGCCTGGCTGTATAAAGACGACAGTTCCACTTCATTCTGCAGCGAAAGGCTTCCTACCACGTCGGCATCACACTGAAAGAATTCCCTGTACCTGCCCCGCTGAGGCCGGTCGGCCCTCCATACAGGCTGAATCTGGTATCGTTTAAAAGGGAAGGCCAATTGGCCATGGTGCATCGCCACATAGCGTGCGAAAGGAATCGTGAGATCGTATTTCAGTGCCCTTTCGGTTATTTCCTTGTCATTCTTTCCCAACAAAATATTCTCAAAAGCTATCCTGGCTTTGTCTGATTTCCTGGGATCGTTCAGCCCATTATTTAAGATCTTAAAAATGAGTTTGTCTCCTTCTTCACCATATTTGCCCGTGAGCGTTTCCAGGTTTTCAACCGCGGGTGTTTCGAGGGGTTGAAAACCATATAATTCAAATAGATTCCGGATGGTATTAAAAATAAAATTTCGTTTGCGAACCGTTTCGGCTCCAAAATCCCTGAATCCCTGTGGTAAAGAAGGTTTCATCATAATGTGATTCGATGCATTGAACCTGGAATATAATAATTGAAATTAGGGTAGTATATCTGAATGGGCATTATTACTGTTATGGTGGTCAGCATATTTTTGAACGAGCGCTTCGCAGGCCTTATCCAACATCTTGTAAACCTCATGGTAATCGGGTTCGGGCCCATACCAGGGGTCGGGTACGTCCATATTGCGGCCGGGATACAATTCATTCATCAGGAGGTCCACTTTATTGCGGGAGAAACTATTTTGAGCGATCCATTCCATTTCATCAATTACGTCTTCCGCCATCGCATAGATCTTGTCGAATTTCTGAAAATCTTCGGGTACAAAATTTCTGGCTCTCTGGTGGCTGATGTCAATACCATTCAGCTTGGCCACTTTTTGCGAGAGACGGTGCGGCGGTTCTCCTGTATGGTAGCCATTGGTGCCGGCACTCTCTACCTCCCAGGGCAGGCCGGCCTTCAATATTTTGTGCTTCAATATGCCTTCCGCCAGCGGACTCCTGCAAATATTTCCCAGGCATACCATCAAAATTTTCATGCCAGCAAAAGTATGAAAAAGCGGGACTTGGCAATGTCCGTTAGCCAATCCCTTATAATGATATGAAAATTTGTAGCAGCAAATCCCTGATTGGAAAATTAGGCAAACTCATGACAATGACTGTTGTTTCGTCTTGCTTCAATTGAGCTGACCTTATTAGCGGCCATGGCCCTGGCGTTATGGAATTGCTGATCTGCCGCATCTCAATGTTAACCACAGAGCTCTGTTGTGTAACCCCATTTGTTCACAACAAAAATCAGGTCATGAAACCGGAAGCCATACTGCAGGCCGACTTACTCGATATTATCTTCGATGGCCGAAACAAGGCTTATGGAGCCTATTATTTGAGAAGACACCAGGAACAATTTCTTTTGAGAGGAATGTTCATCGCGTTTGGAATGATTGTATTCTTTTTGCTGGGCTTATCTTTCAGGAAGAAAGAGGAGGTTCACAGGATTAATTTTGATCCCGGAGCTGCGAATATAGTTTGGGTGGATCCTCCCATATCAAAGCCACCGGAGCAGCGCCAGACGGTTGTGAAACCAAGACCGTCTGGAGCCGAAATTAAAGATACCAGGTACAGGATCGTTCCACCTGCAATCCCGGTTGATGATCCGCCTCCGGATTTGGCAGATATTTCAGGCAAAAATGTTTCCACAATCACTCTTTCGGGTGACAGCGGGGGCAATTACCAGGATAGAGATAAGACCGGTATCGGGCAGGCATCGGATGAACCAAA
>CALFNL010000286.1 GCA_937902875.1 uncultured Bacteroidota bacterium
TCCGGAGCTTCGGTATAGGAAACCGCTTCGGGGCAATTGCTTACAGTATAGCCACAGCGCAGCAGCCGGATAGTGAGGTCGCAATCTTCAGCAAGCGTGTCTGAAGTAAAAAGGCCGGCCGCTACGATAGCTTCCTTGCGAAAAGCGCCTATGGCGCCGGGAACAACCGTAATACCGTTCAACAGGTCAAATGCACGCCTGTCAAAATTCTGCGAAGTGATATATTCAATGCTTTGCCAGCGGGTTAGCAAATTCAGTTCATTTCCCACTTTCACATTACCCGCAACAGCCCCAACGGATTTGTTCCTGAATCTTTTCATAAGCTTTGTAACCGCATCAGGGCTCAGTTGGGTGTCCGCGTCAATACATACCACAAATTCGGCATCCGAAAGATTGATCCCATAATTGAGCGCCGATGCCTTGCCGCCATTGTTCTTCGTATAAACCCTCACTTTTTCATGCTGTCCATAAGCTTCGGTAACAACCTGATGGGTATGGTCTGATGAGCCGTCATCCACGAAAATGATTTCCAGATTTTCGTAATCCTGATCCAGCAAACTCTTTATGGTCCTCACCGCATTTATTTCTTCATTATAGGCTGGAACGATTACTGATACCAGGGGAGTTGGCAAGGCTACCGGAGCAATACCTTTAGCGCCTGTCTCTTTTTCTTTTTGCTTTTGCAGGTAGGCCAGAACTCCCACCACTATCATTCTTCCAATGGATAATGCTATGCCTATCACGAATAATGAAAACAGTAATTGCCCGGCCCAATAGGCCCCTTCTGCCATAAAGAAATTTAATTTGATCAGCCATTTTTCATTTCCATCTGGAAGTACGGGCATTACATCATCTTTAGTTTTCCCAATCAGGTCGGCAACCGTGGTGAAATGGTATCCCTTGTTTTTGAAATGTTTGATAATTCGGGGTAGCGCATCGATGGTAGCCTCACGGGTATCACCACCAGCATCGTGCAGCAGAATAATATTTCCCAATTTTTCAGTTTCTATCCTGGCAACCCTTGACACAATGGAATCGGAACTTACACCGGGTTCCCAATCCATAGGATCAATTGATTCGCCAATCGTATAATAATGGTGCATTTTGCCGCGGGCAATGGGCAATAATTCCTGGTAAGTGCGGGGTTCGGAGTCGGCATTATATGGGGCCCGGAAAAGGATGGTGGACCTACCTGTTGTACATTCAATCAGGAGCCGGGTAAGTTTCATTTCTAAAGCGGCCCGGTCTGCGCTCATGTCTGCAATATTGCTATGGGTGAATGTATGATTGCCGATCTCAAATCCATCCTTATAGATCCTGCGAAGGATCGGAATATTTTTTTCACCCTGGATGCCCACAATAAAAAATGTAGCAGGAATATGTTCCTTCTCCAATATATCAAGCACTTTGGGTGTCCATCTGGGGTCGGGGCCATCGTCGAATGTGAGAATGATCTTGCGGTTAGCCACACTGGTATCTTCTCCAAATTTCCTGATTACAAAGGGAGAAGGAAGTTGTTCATAAGTCTGTTCAGAAATGATCTGTTCCGCTGTATCAACTTCAAGCCTGATCTTTCCATTTTGTGGAGATGCCTGAATATCCAGCAATTCACCTTCACCCTGAAACTCCACATCATCCGGATTGCTTGGCACTTCACTTAGGGAAGCATAATTGAAAGGAGACTGTTGCAATGCAGAATTAGACAAGTCCCGGTTATAAAAATTCCATATCCTCTTGTCCTCACTTCCTAAAAGCCAGATGGCGGTGCCGGCGGTGCGGTATTCGTCACTAAAACGCAGACTATTGTAAATGGTACCGGCATCTGTGAACCATACTTCGTGCTTCACCATCACATTCAGGTTTCGGTCTTCGTCAAATTCCTTGTTCACATAGGAGAAATGCAGATTGTAGCTATCATTGTGGTAATCGATTACCGCATTATATTTTTCGGCAAGCGCCAGCGCGTTCTGGTATGAGATCGATTCGCCCCGACCGCTGTCGCTCCAGTCGTAACCATAGTCGGCCATTCCCAGAATGATCTTGCTTGAAGGGACTTCCTTGGCCGTTTGATCCAGTGCTGCTTCCACCCATTTCTGGGCAGATATAGGCCCCGGAACGCTTTCATCATAATGTTCGTCATAGGCCATCAGCACTATATAATCATTGTATTTGGCCAATGCTTTGTAGTTATAGTCTTCATTGTTGGGACTAATATCAATGGTTACTAATTTATTTTGAGGATGCAAGGCCTGGAATAATTCTTTCTGGAACTTCACCAGGGTTTCATTATTTTTTTCCTTCAATTCCTCAAAATCAATATTCACTCCCTGGAGACCGTATTTATTAAGGGTGTCAACCAGGGCCTTTATAAACCTTTGCTGAATGGCCGTGTTATTCAGAAGCACATGCGCGGTGGCGGCATCAAAATATCCCTGATGCACACTGTCTGACGCGGAATGGAAATTTGAGATGATCGGGATGATGCGGAGGTTCTTTTCCTTCATCACACGCAGGGAAGCGGTATCCAGGCGGTTATCCATCTGATAAGTGTGCGGATTGATAAAAAACCATTCGGGTATGATAGTATTACATTTGTTTCCAAATTGTCTCAATGAACTTTTTGCGTCTGCCTTCCAGGGTGTATAGAATGCGGCCCTTATCAGGTTGGTCTGGCTACCGGGGCCGGCATGCAACGCCGGGGGTTTGCTGTTAACCAGAACGTCTTTAAAACCCTGATAAGCTTTATTGCGCCTATGTGCGAAAGTGATCTCGGCCTTGGGTTGCAGGATCTTTTCATATAGACTGGCTTTTTCTTCCAACAGGGGCAGCGAAGGATTCACGTTTTTGATAAGCGCCAGCACTAACACTCCCACGAAGAAAAAGGCAATGAAAAAGAATATCCTCGTGGTCCACTTGAATCGTCGCCAACGCGAGTAATTATTGGTTTGAAAAACCTGGTAATCGGTATGCATGGTCGGTGCAATATTTTCCATTTTATAAAGAGAATGAAGGAGCATCCTTACCTGTTTTAAGGGACAAGGAGTCCTTCATTCAGCGTTAACCGACCTAGGTGAATTAATTTGAAATATTTTTGATTGGCCGGCAGGATATGCTACCTGCAATTTGTGCAAATCATCTGCCTGTATCAAATTTTGTGGCATGGTTAACCGGAATTTAACCAGTGTTAAGGATAGGTGAATGCCGCAACAACCGGCAAGATTGCATGCTTAACGAAGGGTTAACATGAAAAAGGGCAGGCAGGAAGGTGGCAAAGGTAATTGAAGGCAATTTTGTAATTATG
>CALFNL010000287.1 GCA_937902875.1 uncultured Bacteroidota bacterium
ATAATTCAGGAATTGTCAACCCCTGGTTTTTGCTTTGAGGCCTAAATGGGTAATCGGTTATTCATGCTGCTTCGCATGCATAGATGCCGAAAACTCCCTTCTCACAATCCTGCCACTCTGGCCGCGGAAAATATGTTATTTGAAGAAGTATAATTATTTTACAACTGAGCAAAAATACCGGAGGCTAAGAAAAAGATGATGTAAGAAATCAGCTTTTCAATAGCCGCCGGTAATACCACAATTTTGAGATCTAATCCAGTTTGAGCGCCCTGTCCTTCGGATATTTAACCGAAAAACCAAAGTTAATTTTTGCTTCCCTGCCGGGCGCCACCGACAATTGCCAGCTTATTTTTTGTGTTGGTTCGTCCAATACACCATTTTCATAATTCAGTTTAGTTACATCCACTTCTTTGGAAGTTGAAATGGGAAACTGGTCTTCCACTTTGATGCTGATGGGTTCTCGTTTATTGTTTCTGACAATAATATCATATACCCTGGTATCCGTTTTATTTCCTCCCAGGAATCGTTTTTGGCTATAGGTCTTTTGCAATACGCGTTTCACCACCACACCAGGGTCCCTGCCCAATGAGATTTGCAGCGTATCATCCGCACCGCTTATGTTGAGATAGGAATTACCCAGGTAGGTTCCTTCAAAAAATAGATTTACTTCGCCATCCACAAGGTTCAGCTCCTGCCAATCCACGATCTTCGCTGTAAGAAATGCTTCGGGTACTAATTTAGGTACTGCATAGTATTCATAAGCGGCCTTTATTTCGTACTCGTTGATATCAACGGAATAATTCTTGCCATCATTCAATACGGTATAAGGCAATTCAATTTCATAAGTGGTTGTGGTGGGTTGATAGGAGGTGGTGGTTTGAACAGGCAGACTCACCAGGCCTGCAACCTTACCCTTTAAGGACTTTGCGACACTTGGTTCATCATCTCTGCCGGCTAAAGAATTGCCGGTTACAACTACCTCTGACAATGCCTCCGAACCAGGCTGCAACACGATATTAGCAAATCCGGCGCTGGCCTGGAACTCTGTGGGTGAATATCCAACTGCATTGATGGATACTACCGAGTTTGGGGATCCTTCAATCTTATAGAAGCCGTTTGCATCAGCGTTGGTACCGGTGCCGGACCCTTTTATTTGAACCGTTGCATAGGAAACGGGCTTGCCATTTGCATCTGTAATATGTCCTGCAAGAACATTCCCGGAAGCCATTGATTGATTGTAACCCTTGTTTTGCGGAGCAAAACTCACGCCTGGGCTCAAATATCGAAGATACCAGGGCTCAAGTTTGGGATTCACCCCATTTCTATTGGGGTTACCGGTAGATAAGGAAAGCCTGACTTCTTTCCAATCCTCTCCCGAATTTTGATACACGTTCGCTTTTTGTTGAAGTACCAGGGGGCTGGCAACATCTTTAACACGAATATCATAACCTGGATACCAGCCGGCTTTCCTGACCAGGTAACTGAGTATGACCCGGGTATTGACTGCTTCCTTGCAGGATACTGTAACTATAATTTCTCCCGTGGAAACATCTTTTTGCTGGTGCAGGGCTGCCAATTGCCGGATTATCTTATTCAGATCATTTTCATATTTTTTTATGCTTTTCTCAATTTCAAACAGCTTCCCATAGATTTCGGTCAGGCGCTGCCTCTGAAAGTCGGCGGCTTCTTTCAGATCGGCCGTTTTTAGACCGGTGTTGATTCCTTTGATTTCCTGGTTCCTGGCCAGAAGAGTTTCTTCCTGTTTAAATACATTCAGGTTATTCTTTGCCAATTGTATCTTATCCTGCGTGGCTTCTTTTTCTGTTTCCAGGTCACGGATATTTTGCGCGACTTCCTGTTCTTTGAGAAAATTATGCTCCTGCGAAACGGCCAACACGGTCAATGCCCCATCGGCATGAACCTGTATGCTTTGTCTTTCAATCTGGGGGGAAATTTCACTGAATACAAGATCGGATTTTCCTGCCGGCAGACTCAGTTTTGAGGAGCGGCTTACCTGGGCTCCTTCCATAAATACTGTCACTTTATCAATCCTTGAGCTTACAGGTAATCTTTTGATCTGTGCAATGGAGCCGAAGCAGCATAATAGCAGCGTGAGGCTGAGAGAATACTTTCTCATGGTGTCTGTTTTTCACCCAGATGCACAAATTCCTGTCATTACATAAACCAATAGTGCAGGAGGGCAAACAATCCCCATGATAGTGGTTGACGAAAATCAACTCATCATGGCCATGAATCCATATAGTACTACATAACTTATGATAACGAAAGCGATGAGAAAGCGGTGGGAATTTTTCATGACAGGAGGATTAAACAATTGATTCATTAACGGCAGCTCCCGTCGCAATATTGTATGGCTATTCGATGGGCAAAACTTTTCGCATTTCAATAGAGATTCGCTCCACCATAAACCCCATGCTTCTGTAAACTCCCAGGGCATTATGATGATCCAGCTCGCAGGTGTTTAGCTGGATCCATTTGGGTTTATAGGACCATGCCCTATTGATTACCCAATACAGGAAATATTTTCCCAGGCCCTTGCCGATGAATTCCGGGAAGAGGCCGAAATACTGTATTTCCACATAGTCATCCTTTATCACGAATTCAGCGAATCCCGCCTGGCGGCCATTCACCTGCATGATGAAAATTTCTGTGTCGTGAGCATTGATCAATGATAACAATTCCTCGTCGGAAATGAGCAGTCGGTCCACCCAATTCCAGAATTTGCCCACACCGTAATACCAGTCGCGGTATTGCCTCACGGAAATAGGCCTGCGCCTCAGCATAAACTTTATATGCTCCCGTTCCGGCATCGTAAAAATTGGAACCTGATTCATTCGCAGGTACACCACTCTCACCGGTGAAAGAATGATACAGGACGTGTCAATCATTTGTTTTTGATTCAGAGTAAAGTTATTATCTGCCTGCGAATTTCCCAATCCAAACTTCCTCTTTATAATAATTTAACGCGGTCAGAGTCCATTCAGGCCTGCTGCCGGCAATTCAAATGGTTGTATAAGGTAATCCCGCAACCCGCTAAATACTAACCCTTATGGATATATTAAGAAAACCAGCAATTTGGAAAATTACCCGCCATTGGCTTGGTATTGACATGAATATCTTACAGATTTGCATTCAGAGATTCTTTTATTCTATCGAATACTACTTGTCAAATTTTCCCCTGGAATTCTCTTCAGGTTAACATTTGCGATAAGGTTTATGAAGCCCCTGCATTTTCCATGCGGGGGCCTTTTTTATAAAAATCCTTTCCTGGAAGTTCCCGCTGGAAATATTCGCGGGTGAAATGCGTTAGATATCAGTTCCTGAAACCCATATTTTATGAAGAACCTAATGACCGCTATTCTATTATCCATCGCTTCTTTGCCTGCCGCGGCGCAAAAAGTGGACCTGGATAAATTTACCTTTACTGCCAATTACCGCGTGCTTCCACGTGAGCCGCTTGACAGCTCTTACCACACTTACCAGGTAGCCATCAAAGCAAGCCCGACTATGCGACCCAATATTAGGGAAGGAGAATTGGCGCAATTGGTGAATATTCCCGGATGGAAACGATTGACTGAGCGGGCCCATATCCTGGTGCAGGCAAGACTGGAAGATGTTGTGATCGAAAAAACGGAACTGCAGCAGCGCGATGAAGTCCTGAAAGATAAGAACGGCAAGGAAACCGGAAGAAGGACCTGGTACTTTCAAATGATTACTTACACTTTTGCGGCGCAGGCCACTGTGGTTGATTACAAGGGAGTCCTGATCTCAACAATACCGCTGGCCAACAGGGGATATAAACAGACATACAAAGGAGCCGAATTCAGCACTGCCACGGAAGCCAACATAGACTACAAATATGGCCAGATGGTGACTTTGAACCTGATCATGCGTCAAATGGTAAGCAGCGCCCTCAATAATCTCAGTAATATTCTCAGCTCGAATTATGGATACCTGGAAACCACTGTCAATGATTATTTATGGATACTCAATTCCAGGAAGCATCCCGAAAATGACAAATACCATCAGGCCTGGCTTCAATTCAAGCAGGCGATGTTCACTATGAGCGCGGAAGAACCTCTTGACAACGTGCGGGAAATGATGCAACCGGTCATCAGTTATTTGAACAAAATCAAAAAGCAGTACAGATCCACAAGCAAGACCGACAGGAAGATGCGGTATGCGAGTTTCTATAATCTCGCCAAGATTTATTATTATCTCGATGATCCCGATAATGCTCTGGCGGAAGCGGCGGCTTTGCAGGTGAATGATTTTGACGATAAGGATGGTCGCAGGCTTGAAGCCGCAGCAACCGATCTCAAATACCAATTAAAGCAGAGTCAGATGCATAGTAGGCATTTCGCGATTCGTGTGGAAGATTTTACGGGTCCTTATGATATGGTCAGCAGCAGCATGTATTAAACGAATCGCCTTCCGTCTTTAACGGAACATTATTTGGCGGGAGCTTGATTCAATGCCATTGATTTCTAATTTGAGATCAGTTATGGCGGGAATCATCAGGAAACTGCTCTTCATATATTTTCTATTACTCAATCTTCATTCATCCGCGCAAGGCTATTTGCGGGGCAGGGTCCTCGATAGCAAGACTGATCAGGTAGTGCAGGGAGCTACAGTAAAAAATCTCAGCAAAGACAAACTCAACCAAAGCGACCAGGGCGGTAATTACAGAATTTATGCGGCCGTTGGGGACCTGGTCATTTTTTCTTCAGCAGGATATATTTCAGATTCTGTCAGGGTCACAGAAGTCAGTCTGTTCAGCCCGCTGAACATTTACATGGATCGGAATATTGTGTTGCTAAAGGAAATAAATCTGGGAGAGTGGAATTCATACCAGTTGGATTCCATCAGCCGCAGGGAGGAGTTTGATGATATTCTGAAAAAGCGCAGCGTTAACCTGGTGGCGGCAGCGGAAACAGGCCTACCAATGGATTTGGCGTGACTATCAGCCCAAGCAGTTTTTTCTCCCGCAAAGAAAGGGAGCTGAGAAGGTTCAAAAAGAATTTCCCCAAACAGG
>CALFNL010000288.1 GCA_937902875.1 uncultured Bacteroidota bacterium
AACGCCAAGGCCGTCTATGCGTGGAAGCATCAAATCCAGGATAACGAGATCGTATGACCGCGATTTGAAGAAGTCGTAGCCCGCAATTCCATCATATGCCACATCACTCAGGTAGTCGTTTTCAGCCAGACCGAATTGAAGGGTATCCGCGATCTTCTGCTCGTCTTCTATGATAAGTATATTCCTGCTTTCCATAAAAAGCAATTCGGCAATAATGTTAACAGGTCATGTAGGTTGGCGCTTTTGCAATTTACGCCATCCTGCCAAATTCAGTCTTCAAATAATCCGTCTTCATATTCTAATGAGATTCTAATCGTGGATTAATCTTACTCTAATGAATTGCCTATAAATTGAAGTCCGGCTTTATCTCATTCAAGAAACATCATATATGTCAACATCATTTGAAACCATATTACTGCCTCTGGACTTCACCATCAACACGGAAACAGTAGTCAAAAAAGCAATAGAATTGTCCGATCCGGAGCATACCGTCATACATTTATTTCACGTTGCGGATCCTTCACTTACCATTGGCAGGTTTTCCCTGCTTCATTTTCATATTCACTCCGGCAAAGGATATAGAAACAAGCTGCATCTTGCCGAAATGAAATTGGAGGAATGGAGATTTTGTATAATGGAGAATTTCCCGGGAATAAGGGTTAAAACGCATTTGGTGATTGAAGGAAGCGTTCAGAATGCAATCGAAGAATTGGCAGAAAAGATAAATCCGCAGATCATCATCATCGGTAAGCGAACCAGCGTGAAATGGTCTAATTGGCTGAACGATGTTAATACAGATGAGTTGGCCAGGAAGACCAATTGCCCGGTATTGACCGTGAGGCCCGGATCACTGCACAATAAGACCAGGATCATTGTAGTGCCTGTGGGGAAGAGGATTCCAGAAAGAAAAATTGATTTGCTTATTGAATTGTCGGCAAGATCCAGGGCGCAGATCCATCTGATTACATTAAAGGAACATTCTAAATATTCATCTTCCCAGGTATTCATTGAAACATATAGGATACTAAAGAATACTCTTGGATGTCACATTGAGTTAAAAGTGCTGAATGGCGATCATCCCGCCAGGGAAGCGCTCAGGTATGCCGGACTGGTAGGCGCCGATATGCTGCTGGTGAATCCTCTTGAAGAAGCGAGGATACTCACTATTCCGCCGAAAAGTATTGCCGATATCCTGGAGACCGAATCGAGGTTGCAGATACTCAGCATCAAGCCATATCCACCCTTGTATAATTCATCCAAAATTGAAGGAGCATGAAACAATTCAAGATTATTATTCTATTGAGCCTAATGGGCATGCCTGCCGCATTCTGTCAGAACATTGAAACCGCCCGTAAATACATTTATCAGGAAAGATATAATAGTGCCATTTCGGAATTGGGAAACCTTCTGAAGGAAAATCCAAATAATCCCGAAGCCTGGTATCTCCTCACCGATGCCTACCTGGCCACAGATAAAGAGGCAATCATCAGAGACAGTCTCCTGCAGATTCCGGTTGAGATCAATGAAGCCCCCATGATGATCTGTGCCCGTGCAAGGGTTTTAGCAAAAACAGGCAAGATGGACGAAGCAGTAAAATACTTGAATCAGGCCCTGGATCAAACAAAGAAAAAGGATCCATTGATATTGTTCGCCGCAGCGGAGGCCCAATTGGAAGCGCCTTCAGGAGACTATAAGTCTGCAATTGATTTGCTTGAGAGAGCCGTTAAGAGAGACAAAGACAATCCTGATTTGTATGTGGCCATGGGTGATGCCTACCGCAAGCTGAACGATGGCAGCGAAGCATATAAGTCCTATAAGAATGCACTGTCTGTAAAGGATGATTATGTTCCCGCCCTGTATAAGATAGGTAAGATCTTCGAGGCGCAAAATAATGATGAAGTATTCCTGCCCTATTTCATAAAAGCCATCGCGGCGGATCCCGGATATGCACCCGCGCTCTATGAATTATATTTTTATTATTATCATAAGGATCCCGCCAAGGCGATGGATTATCTCAGAAAATATATCGCGGCATCCGATTACAATATTGACAACGAATATCTCCTCACGGATATCCTATATCTGAATAAGAAGTATTCCGAAGCCATCAGTGAGGTGCAGACACTCCTGCAGCAATTGGGAAAAGAAATTAAACCACGAATGTTTAAACTTGCCGCTTATTGTTATAAGGAACTATATCAACCCGGCAATGCAATGGCTTATAATGCCGCAGAGTATATGAAGCAATATTTTGAAAAGGAATTGGATTCAAATTGGGTGTCGAAGGATTTTGAATTGATGGGAGATATCTATAATGTGATGAATGGAAAGGAAGACAGCGCGGCGCTTTACTATGCACGGGCTTCCACGCTCGAAGAGGATAATGCCCTGAAGCTCGGGTATTATAAAAAGATTGCCGGATTATACAACAAGATGAAGGACTATCACAATGAATCAATTTGGCTGAGCAAATATTATGTGGGTAATCCGGCAGCCACGAATGTGGACCTGTTCAATTGGGGCATTTCCTATTATAAGGCCAGGGATTATATGGGAGCCGATACAGTCTTCGCGCTCTATGCCAATAAATACCCCGATAACAAATTCGGGCATTATTGGTGTGCCAGAACCTCAGCCGCCATTGATTCATCCATGGAAAAGGGGCTGGCTGTGCCTCACTATTTGAAAGTGATTGAACTAACGGAGAATGATACGGGCAATAACCTGAACAAGCGGTATTTGATCGAGGCCTATGGATATATTGCCGCTTATAAGGCCAATGCCGAAAAGGATTATGAAGCTTCCATTGATTATTTTAACAAGCTGCTGCAATTGGATCCAGATAATGCCGACGCCATGAGATATGTGGAAATATTAAAGAAGAACAGGTCTGTGGCCGGCCCTTCGGCAGAAAAAAATTAGGGCCTTTGGCAGGAAAAGGATTCAAATTTGAGCAGTGAGTTTGAAGATTGACCGGGTTTTTCTGCCTGACCTTAATATTCATAAGCCTTTTTCAAAACCTGTAATAGTGAAGGACAATTCAGGAAGCCAGGACGTGGAGCCTGCCCAAAGCCAATTTGAATTCATTCAAAGGATGCCCTACCCTCCTACCGGGGGAAAAACGCTTTGTAAATTAGTGGAAAGAGCCTTGCCCAAAAATGCAGGCAGGCTAAACTATGTGGTGATTATTTTCTGGATATTCATCGGTATCAGCCTCGAATATGTACATGAATTGCTGGAGAGCCTCCGCCCGATGAACAAGATGGGAAGAATTGTTGGATTGCGCCACCAAAAATGAATCAAACATTTAGATAAGCCTATCTCGTTATTGAAGAATCTCCCCTCCCATGCAGTGTTCGCGATTTGATTCATACATGCCCACTCGTAAATGCATGATCTTTTGCCAGAATCCTGATTTGAAATTTTTACCTGCCGTGAGAGTTGCATGTCGGCATATTTATTTCCATAAAAATTTGGGTTTCTAAACTTTTCCATTACTTTTGTAACCGTTTGGTTACATTTAAAACATTATACCATGAGGAGAGACCCATTCCAGGCAATTGCCGATCCAAGGAGGCGGGAAATCATCAATCTGATAGCACAGAAGCCACTGAATCTAAACGCGATTGCTGAAAATTTTGATGTGAGCCGTCCCGCCATTTCAAAACAAATAAAGATACTTACCGAATGCGGCCTGGTTACTATCAAACAGGTGGGGCGGGAAAGATACTGTGAGGCTAATCTCAAGCCGTTGAGTGAGGTATCAAAATGGATTGAACAATACCGGGCATTCTGGTCCAGCAAACTGGATGCCCTGGAAAATTTCCTGCAAAAAGACAGGCGGGAAAAAGCCTTGCCCGGTGTCAGAAAAGCCAGGTTTCATTCTTCAGGGAACTCAAAAAGAAAATGAAATCAGGAACGCTCGTAATCGAAAAAATATTCAATAGTTCTGTTGAAATGGTCTGGCATGCCCTTACCGACAGGGACCTGTTGAAGGAATGGTATTTTGATATAGAGGATTTCAAACCAGAATTGGGATTTGAATTTCAATTTGTGGGAGGCAGAGATGGCGTGCTATACCTGCATTTATGCAGGATAACCGAAGTGATTCCTTACAAAAAAATCTCATATAGTTGGAGCTACATGGGATTCAAAGGAACTTCCACGGTAAGCTTTGAACTATTTCCAGAAAACGGTGGCACCAGGCTGAGGCTGACTCATGAAGGATTAGAGAGCCTGCCGATGTTCGACCCGAATTTCCTGAATGGTTATTATGTGCCGGACTGGGAAGGAATTGTTGGCAATTCACTTGCGGCGTTCCTGGAGAGCCTAGGCCTGCATCCTTCACCAAATGTGAAAACTGCAAGGGGTTCTTAGTGTGACAATTCTTCTATTCATCCATAAAAAATGCAATATGCAAATCAAACTGACCAGCATCATGGTGACTGACCAGGAAAAGGCCCTGAAATTCTATACAGAGGTATTGGGCTTTCAGAAAAAAACTGAAATCCCATTGGGTAAATTCAAATGGTTGACGGTGGTATCGCCGGAAGCGCCCGATGGAGTTGAATTGGTTTTGGAACCCACAGAATTTCCTCCTGCTAAGTCTTATAAAAAAGCCCAGTTTGAAGCGGGTATTCCATCGGCATCTTTTGACGTGAAGGATATCCAGGAAGAATACGAAAGGCTGACAAAGCTTGGCGTGTATTTTAAATCAGGCCCCAGTTCCATGGGCCCACTGATTG
>CALFNL010000289.1 GCA_937902875.1 uncultured Bacteroidota bacterium
TATTTTTCTGGCCGGCTGCAGGAATGCGGTTGAAGTGGCCAAAAGAGTAAACGCCAGATGGACCACGATGGTACCCGGCGATTTCGAAAGAAATTTACCCATGGGCATTCAAACGGCCAACGTGATTGAAGCCCTTCGTCGGGGGGTGGAAATCCTGGAACCCCACAATATCGTCATGGTGTTGGAACCCCTGAGTGACACGCCCGATCTCTTTCTCCGCCATTCCGACCAAACCTATATGATCTGTAAGGCCGTCAACAGTCCTTCCTGCAAGATACTATTCGACATGTATCACATGCAGCGCAATGAAGGGAATATCATCAATAATATTGATAAGACCTGGGACGAAATTGCCTATTTCCAGATCGGCGATAACCCACACAGGAATGAACCCACCACAGGTGAAGTGAATTACAGGAATATCTTCAAACACCTCTATGAAAAAGGTTATAAGGGTGTATTGGGAATGGAACATGGCAATTCGAAGCCTGGTAAGGAAGGCGAACTGGCATTGATAAAGGCTTATCGTGACAGCGACAATTTCCTGTGAGCATAAAGTTAAAATGGATTTTTTCAAACCCGTTTGATTTAGGTTTGTTGTAAAATCCGGCAATAATGGCCGCTGATCATGAGAAGGATAGCGCTGTTTTTTTCATTGATACTATTAACCCTTGAATCGGCATCCGCCCAGGATGCCATGACCCTGGTGAAAAAGCTCAAAGCCAAACTTGATAAAATTCAGGATTATGAAGCCAGTGGCATCCTGAAAACCGATGTGAGTTTCATAAAGATCCCTATTTCAAACGTAGAAATATATTATAAACGGCCCGACCATTTCAAGATCAAAAAAGAGGGAGGCATTTCCATCTTACCAAAAGGAGGCGTGAGTGTCAATATTATTTCTTTACTGGAATCGGATCAGTTTGCCGCAGTATCTGCAGGAAATGCGAGAATTGGGAATACGCCGGTCTCCGTTGTAAAACTGATCCCCCTCAGCGAAGATGCGCATATAGTTCTTACTACTTTGTATATCGACGAAACGAATCTCCTCGTTTTGAAAGCCATCACCACTACCAAAGAGAATGGAACCTATGAAATGGAAATGACTTATGGGAAATATGCAGCTTCCGGCCTGCCCGACAAAGTGATATTCATTTTTAGTACCAGGGATTACAAATTGCCCAAGGGAGTGACTTTCGAATACGAAGGAGCGGAAAAACCTCAGACCACAGATGAAAAAACTCAGGAAAAAAAGGGGAAAATTCAGATCACTTATAATTCATATGCCATTAACAAAGGCATCTCAGACAAGATTTTTGAATAGCATTCTGCGGGAAAAACAACAGCCACGATCCCAGGTAAGCCATGCCCTGTCAGGGAATATCAACCCTCGCCCCCTTCTTCAATCTTTTCATCCTCCACATTTGTGAGAACTACATCAGACATGCGCTTGAGAGGGTTAGACCGATTTTGCGCATATTCGTTCCTGTTCTTAAGGATTTCCAAAGCCATGAATATAGCAGAACGAAAAGACGACTCATCAGCCTTGTCCTTTCCGGCAATATCGAAGGCGGTTCCATGATCGGGAGAGGTTCGCACTGCGGCTAAGCCCGCGGTATAATTCACCCCTTCCCCAATGGCCAGAGACTTGAAAGGGATCAGCCCCTGGTCGTGGTACATGGCAAGCACAGCGTCAAATCTTTCAAAGCTGCCTCTCGCAAAAAAAGCATCGGGGCTATAAGGCCCATGGATCAGGATATTATTGTGTTTGGCATCCTTGATCGCCGGCCGGATGATCTCTTCTTCTTCCTTACCGATCAGTCCTTCGTCACCGGCATGCGGATTGAGCCCGAGTACTGCAATCTTGGGCTTATCGATACCAAAATCTTTTTGAAGACTTTCTTTTAGTATCAGTATCTTTTTGAGAATAGACTGTCGCGTTATATTCCTGGCTACTTCTGCCAATGGAATATGTTCCGTCACCAATCCTATACGCATATTCTCGGCCACCATCAACATTAATACATCCTCGGCGGCAAAGGCAAATTTCAGAAATGGAGTATGACCGCTGTAATCAAAATCAGGGGACTGCACATTTTTCTTGTGAATAGGAGCCGTCACCAGAGCCTGAATGGCCCCCTCTTTCAGTGCCTGAACCGCTGTGCGCAGAGATTTCACCGCGTATTTTCCTCCAGCCTCGGTCAACTGGCCGGGATTGATGGGCACATCTTCTTCCCAGCAATTATATACATTGATCTGCTTTGGGCTAACCTTATGGATTTCCTTTATGCTTTGAAAATTGAAATTGATTTCGGGTATGGCCTTGCGATAAAAATTGATCACTTTATTGGAAGCAAATATTATCGGCGTGCAAAGCTCGAGCATCCTGGCATCGGCGAATGTCTTAAGAATGAGCTCAATGCCAATGCCATTTATGTCTCCGCAGGAAATCCCGATCACCGGTTTTTGATTTTCGTTGGCCATAATTCCGTATTGTGAAACGAATTTACGGCTTTCATCCATATAAGAAGGCCATTTTGTACTTTTGCCGCTTCTTATGTACAGGCTGAAAAAATCACTGGGACAGCACTTTCTCCGCGATGAAAATATGATCCATAAGATCATTGCAACCCTCCGTGAAAGGCCATTCAGCCAATTGCTGGAAGTGGGACCAGGAGGCGGAGCGCTTACGAAATATTTATTGCAGATTCCCGGGATTGATTTTAAGGCCGTTGAATTGGATGAGGAGAAACTCACTTATCTCGCCGATGTTTATCCGGAAAGCAAAGAGAAATTCCTGCACCAAAGTATACTGGAAATGGAGAAGCCCTTCAAGGGCCCCTTCACGGTAATCGGTAATTTCCCTTATAATATTTCATCTCAGATCCTGTTCAGGATGCTTGAATGGAAAGAAGACCTGGAAACCATGCTGGGAATGTTTCAGAAAGAAGTGGCCCAGCGGGTGGCAGCCGAACCCGGCAGCAAAGTCTATGGAATCCTGAGTGTATTGGTGCAGGCGTTCTTCGAGGTGGAATATCTTTTCGAAGTTCATGAAAATTGTTTCAGGCCACCGCCTAAAGTAAAAAGCGCGGTAATACGCTTAACGCCCAAAAAAGAAAAGCCGGGCATGAAGAGTGAAAAGGAATTTTTTCTGCTGGTGAAAACAGCTTTCAACCAGCGAAGAAAAATGCTTCGCAATGCAGTGAGAAAATTGTTTGATGATGAGGTTTTGCTGGATCCTATTTTCAACAAAAGAGCCGAGCAACTGAGTATTGAAGATTTTGGAAGACTTAGTTTTAAATTGAAATAAAAGTTCAGCTATCATCGAACAAACTTTATGAAAAAAGTCATCATCACCGCTAAAGTGCACGAATACCTGATTGACCAACTGGAGCAGCGAGGTTATTCGGTTCAATACAAGCCACAGATCAGTTACCAGGAGCTGCAGCAACAGGGACCCGAAGTGGAAGGATTGATAGTGACGACGAGACTGAGGATCGACCGGAATATTATTGATGGATTTCCGGCTTTGAAATGGATTGGAAGACTGGGTAGCGGCATGGAGCTCATTGATGTGCAATATGCGCAGAGCAGGGGCATTCGCTGCGAAAGCAGTCCCGAAGGAAACCGGAATGCTGTTGCTGAGCATTCTTTGGGAATGCTGCTGTCGCTGATGAAAAAGATCGGCAGCAGCAGCCATGAAGTGGCAGAAGGTAAGTGGATCCGCGATGCAAACAGGGGTACTGAATTGAGCGGCAAAACCGTTGGAATATTCGGGTTTGGAAATACAGGTGGCGCGTTTGCAAAAATCCTCTCCTCTTTCAACGTAACCATTCTGGCTTACGATAAATATAAATTTGGTTTCGCAAAAGGCAATATTCATGAAGCCAATCCCGGCCAAATAGCAAAATATGCAGACGTATTGAGCCTGCACCTGCCTCTAACTGAGGAAACCCATCACCTGGCCGGTCAACATTTCTTTGAATCGCTGGAACGCCGGCCTTATTTTCTCAATACATCACGCGGTAAAATCCACGATACGGCCGCTTTGATCATGGCCCTCAAGAATAATAAGATTGCCGGCGCAGGACTTGATGTTTTGGAAAATGAAAAACTGGAAACCTTCCGCGAGGAAGAAAAGGACCAACTGCAATGGCTCACCAAACAGGCCAATACAATTATTACACCACATATTGCCGGCTATAGCCATGAAGCATTTTTCAATATGGCTAAAGTTATCCTGGACAAATTGGGCTTGTGAAATGAGCACTCTTTGCCTTGGGGCCGATTTATTTACTTAAATAGCTGGCTTTCAATAAGGGGAAACTCTGAGTAAGAGGCCCTTAAAGTTTGTTTTGGAATAATTTTTTTCTATTTTTGCTCCCACACATTGAATTGCAACGCTTCAGCTAAGTACTGAGGCGTTGTTATTTTTTTCTTTATAAACCAAAATGGGGTCAACCATCGCTATGGTAATGTATGTGTCAAAGGAAACGCTTGAGCAGATGAAAGCGGAGCTTCAAAAAATGAGGGCTGTTGACAGGCCGGCTGCTTCACGCGCAATTGCTGAAGCACGCGAAAAAGGCGACCTCAAGGAAAATGCCGAATACGATGCCGCCAAGGAATCGCAGGGTATCCTGGAAGCGCGTATCGCTAAATTGGAAGGTGATATCGCCAATGCAAGGATTCTTGAAACCGATAATATAGACACCAGCAAGGTGAGCATACTCACCAAGGTAACGCTCACCAATCTGAATACTAAAAAGCAGGTAACCTACCAGATCGTTTCTGAAAAAGAAGCCGATCTGAAGGTTGGCAAAATTTCCATTACTTCCCCGATTGGTAAGGGTTTGCTGGGCAGATCTGTAGGCGAGGTGGCCGAAGTGCAGGCTCCAGCGGGAATCATAAAATTCAGGATCGAGAATATCGCAGTTTGACAATCTGCATCGGGGGTCAGGGATTATCTAAATGATATGCACGAAATGGCTCATAATTCAAATAATCATTACCATGACCATTTTTTCAAAGATCATTGCCGGTGAAATTCCAAGTTATAAAATTGCGGAGAATCAAAGGTTTTTCGCCTTCCTCGATATTTTCCCGCTCGTTAAAGGCCATACCCTGGTGATTCCTAAACTGGAAGTGGACAATCTCTTTGACCTCCCCCATGATTACCTGAGGGAAATATTGATATTTGCCCAACCCATTGCCAAAGCCATTGAGCGTTCATTCGACTGCAACCGCTGCGGCATCAGCGTAGTGGGACTGGAAGTACCGCATGCACATGTTCATCTCATCCCAATCAATTCGGTCAATGATCTGAATTTTACGAGAGGCAAGCTGAAATTGTCGCAGGAGGAATTGAAGGCCGCGCAGGCCCTCATCCTCAGCAATCTTCAAAGCTCTTCTCTATAATTGAAGGATTTATCCCTGCCGGATCCTATGAGGATTATTATCCAGAAATTCTTCCCAGGCTTTTAATTTTTTCCGGGCCGTAACAACCGTGATGGTTTTTGCTGATGCCTTGGCTATAGGCGAGGAGGATTGAAAATGATGACAGATGGCAACGGCAAGCGCGTCTGACGCATCGAAATATCTGGGCCGGTCTTTGATGAATATGATCCTTTGCAGCATGCTCCATACCTGGTCTTTGCCTGCGTTTCCATTGCCCGTGATGGATTGCTTTATTTTCCTTGGAGCATATTCAGTAACGGGAATGCCTGCCTGCATGGCCGCCGCGATCGCCACACCCTGTGCCCTGCCTAACTTCAGCATGCTCTGCACATTCTTGCCAAAGAAAGGAGCTTCAATGGCGCATTGATGAGGGTGAAATTTCCTGATCAGAGCAGTCACTTTTTCATGAATCAGGCTCAGCCTTTCATAGTGGTCTTTCTTGGTTGACAGTTTCAGAATATTCATCTCCAGCATTTCCACATGACTACCGTCAATGGCTATCAGTCCATAACCCATCATCAGTGTGCCGGGATCAATGCCTAAAATGATTTGTTGATTCTTTTGCAAATCGAAGCCTATTTTTGAGAAAATAATCTCTAGCCTGAACAAAAATATCAAAATATTCCTCAATTGGGTGATCGGACCCGTTTTGTTCATATGGCTCAGCTGGTCAATTCTTGTGCAGGTGAAGCAACAAGCCAATTTGGAAGACGCAATTCGGAATATTAAGGAAGCGGCATACGGTTCCCGTGCTCCGCAATTTTGGATGGTGCTAATATTAATGTTGCTGAACTGGGGCCTTGAAGCGCTGAAATGGAAATGGCTGCTGGCATCACTGGAAAAAACATCCCTCCTTAGATCTTTCAAGGCGGTCCTTGCCGGCGTTGCCCTGGCCCTGAACACGCCCAACAGAATCGGTGAATATGGTGGAAGGGTCTTATACGTTTCGGAAGGTAAACGGATTCCCGCCATTTCTTTGTCAATAGCGGGAAGTTTCAGCCAGCTCATTATTACACTTTTGATGGGTGGACTGGGGTTAATTTTTTCCGGGCAGGCATTTCTAAACACAGCATCGGCTGAATCCATGTACCTCCTGGCAAGGGTCTTGGTTTGGGGAGTTTTCACAACGGCCACAGGCTGTCTTCTATTATATTTTCGATTAGGCTGGATAGTTAGAAGTTTCTTAAGAATTCCGGGCCTCTCTTACCTGGTGAAACAATTGGCTGTTCTGGAGAATCTCAATGTTACAATTTTGTTAAGAGTGCTGGCGCTCTCATTTCTGCGGTACCTGGTTTTTGTGCTGCAATATATTTTGTTATTGCAGGTGATGCATGTAGAAATAGCCTGGTGGCCTGCCTTTTGGCTGATTGCAATCCTCTACCTCGTGCTCGCTGTTATACCAACAATTACACTGCTGGAGTTAGGAATCCGCGGAAAAGCCAGTATCTTGTTATTTAAACTCTACAGTGCCAATACGGTCGGAATATATGCAACGGCAACGGGTATCTGGCTTGTCAACCTGTTGGTACCGGCCCTGGCCGGCAGCCTTTTGATTATTGGCGTTAAAATTTTTAATGAAAAACAATGAGGAGCAGATTTTTCGGTACCCTTTTGTTAATGTTAAGCTGGATACACCTGAGTGCGGGAGATGATTTTTGCAGCATCCGCAATACCACCTTTTTGAATGGTGAAAGGATTACTCTAAAAGTCTTTTACAATGTGATTGGCATTTATGTGGATGCTGGCACCGCCTCATTTTCAACTGACCTGGAAAATTTTAACGGCAAAACCACCTATCACATCGTAGGAGAAGGCAGGTCCAATTCATCGTACGACTGGATTTTTAAAGTTCGCGACCGGTACGAGACCTATATTGACACTGCCACACTCAAACCCTATAAGTTTATCAGGAATATTGACGAAGGCGGCTATAGGAAATACGAAAATGTAACTTTCAATCATGATGCTAGCAGCGTGGTTACCACCAAGGGAGTCTATAAGGCGCCGGATTGCATCCAGGATGTGCTGAGTGCCATCTATTACGCCAGGAATATCAATTTTGATAATTATAACCCCGGTGATAAGATCAACTTTACCATGTTCATGGATGACGAGGTGCATAATCTTTATATCCGCTATCTCGGTAAGGAGACCGTGAAAACACGCTATGGCAAATTCAGGTCAATCAAATTCAAACCCCTGCTTATCAAAGGCACTATTTTTGAAGGCGGCGAAAAAATGACGGTGTGGGTAAGCGATGATGGCAATCACCTGCCCTTGCGCATCGAGAGCCCCATTAGCGTGGGAAGCCTGAAGGTTGACATGATGGGTTACCGCAATCTTCGCTACCCCTTGTCGGCCATGATCAGCTTTCGATAACAGCCAGGTTATCACGCGCTCCAAATCCTGGTTCCAGCAGCTACAAAAGCGCAGGTTCAAATTTCATCCAGCCTGAATATGTCTTTACTCCTGATTCCTTTTTCGGAAAGATGGAGGTTACAACATTCATGGTTTGGATCGTGCTCAAAGAATAGAATATAATTATGCTGCTGTGCTTCCTGCAGGAATGCTTTCTTCTCCTGGATGGTGGTTAGGGGAAACATGTCATAAGCCATTACATAGGGGATGGGAATATGGCCGATTGAAGGAAGCAGATCCGCCATATACACTACTGTTTTTCCCTTATAATTGTGGATCTCGGGTAACATCATGGCATCCGTATGCCCGAAGGCAAACCGCAGGGTGATATTGGGAGTGAATTTAATGCCGTCCATTACTTCCAGGAATTTCAACTTCCCTGAATCCTGAATGGGTTGGATATTTTCTTTGAGAAAGGATGCTTTTTCCCTGTCATTGGGTTTTATGGCCCACTGCCAATGCCGCTCATTGCTCCAGTAGATCGCATTCGGAAACGCAGGGACCATTTTATTATTTTCAATATTGATGGCCCCCCCGCAATGGTCGAAATGGAGATGGGTAAGAAAAACATCGGTGATGTCATCGCGGTGAAAGCCATGCTTCGCGAGGGATTTGTCCAGCGAATCATCACCATGCAAAAAATAGTGACCGAAAAATTTCGCGTCCTGCTTATTCCCCAATCCGGTATCCACCAAAATCCGACGGTTATCATCTTCAATCAGGAGGCATCGCAGGGCCCAGGAGCAGAGATTATTTTCATCGGCCGGATTCAACTTGTTCCAAATGGATTTAGGCACTACGCCAAACATGGCGCCGCCATCCAGCTTGAAATATCCCGTGTTAATGCTGTACAATTTCATCCTGCTAAGATATTGCAACCAGGTGTTTCTTTTGCCAGGTGAGGGCATGCCACAAAAGAAAAAAGCCGATCACGAAAAAACTCATGAGAGCCAGAACTGAGATTTTCATGGATTCCGTAACCTCTTCAATCAAGCCGAAACTAATCATGCCTATCACGATGGCGATCTTTTCCGTAACGTCATAAAAGCTGAAATAAGAAGTGGTATCATGCGTTACAGGCATTAGTTTAGAATAGGTAGACCGGCTCAGGGATTGAATGCCACCCATCACCAAACCAGCCACGGAAGCGAGTACATAAAAATGCATTTCCACATTCACATTCCTGTCGTGTAGAAGCGCTATGAAATAAGTAGCCACACAAATGAGAATCCAAATAATCACTACGGCCATCAGGGTCCTCAGATTACCATAGATTCCTGAAAGTTTGGCCATGCCCCAGGCGCCCGGGATCGCCACCAGTTGTATGATCAGGAGTGTGATGATCAGTTTTTCCATTGGAAGACTCAATTCCTTCGTTCCAAAAACAGTGGCAACCAGCATGACCGTTTGCACACCCATATTGTAAAAGAAATAGGCGGTGAGATAGCGCTTCAACAAGGGTTGATGAGAAATTTCATGCCACACTTTTTTCAGTTCAATGAATCCGTTGGTGAAAATGTTGAACTGTGGCCGGTAATCTGCAGGGGTTCCCCGGGGCAGTCGGCGAAGAGTGAATTGCGCGAAACCAAGCCACCAAACGCCCACCAGCAAAAATGAAACCCGTGGCGGCAAAGTATCATC
>CALFNL010000290.1 GCA_937902875.1 uncultured Bacteroidota bacterium
GCAAACCTTCCCATCCCGAACCGTCAATGGTACCGTGGCCCGATATACTCACATTTTCTACATTCTCAAAACGAAGAAGCGATTGGAAATAATCAGAAACCTTATTGCTTCCCTTTATCAGTGCGCCCGGTTCCAGGTAGATATTTACATTACTCTTCAAATTCAACTGACCCGTGAGATATTCGCCCTTTGGAAAATAGAGGATATGCCCGGAAGGCTCCGCAGACGCGGCATCAATTGCTTTTTGCAATTTCTCCGTTTCCAATTTTTGGCCGCTATCATCAACTCCGTAGTCCAGTATATTTTTTACTCCGGGATTACCCAGGGTTGGCACACCACTCAATGGAGAATCTATCAATAAAAATAAATAGCCAAGGGAATCTATCTGCACAACCAGGTACCCGGGTTTTTGAATGGTGAATCGAAGGCGGTTTCCTTTCTTGGCGGCTTTTATTTTTTGATTCTCCGGACTAATAGTATATGATCCGATTGGCCCACTGGCGATGATTTCAATTGCGAGTGGTTGCTTACCATCATAAGCCAGACGGGTATAGTTACAAGGCACATCGAACCTCTCCATTTTTTCAACAAATCCTTTCTTTCCATTAAGGGAAATAGCATATTTATCGCTTTTGATTGCATTGGGAGTAGCGGCGTAAATGATTACGGAAGACTCAATTCCCTCCCTGTTTTTTGAATGCGGATTGGCCTTGCGCGCATCGCCAGCCAACATGGCCCCGGGCCAGCATAAAAAAAACAATATTGCAAAAAGCGGGTGTTTCTTTTTCAGGATCTGCATCACATTCAAATTTTACTCTGGTATAATTCAATTCTGATTCTTGATAACCGGAAAGGAACTGATCCTCAACCTGGCCGATCCCATGGGAATCAACACCAGGGAATCCACAGGACCGCCTGCAACCACGGGGCTCTGAGGCAATATTCCACAGAGTCCATATTGATCAATCGACCATTGTGGAATCTGCTTACCAAAAGCCCGGATTTCGAGTGGAACATTTTCCTGTGAAAATGGGAAATTATCTGCCGGCCAATCTTTCCTGACAATTTTGAAATTGCCAAGTGAATCAGCCCCGCTCAACAGTAGTCCGTAATTCCAATTACTCCCCGGTTTGATTTCATAGCTGGGCCATTTGGCAGCGTCAACGGTTGATTGCCATTTTGGCTCCCCTGTGGAATAAGAACGGCTGTCGCTTGTTTTATAATTCTCCGTGATCTTCAAAGAAAAACTGAGCGCGCCATAATTTACCGTTACGCTGTTCTTGTTATTTTTCCAGGAGCTGATACTGAGTTTCTGCGGCAGGAATAATTCCACCACGTCATTGTTATTCCAATTTCTCTCGATGATTGTGTAAGTGGATGCTTTAGTTTTCAGGTCCATCAACTTCCCATTCACATAGAGCCTGGCGCTATCGCTCCATGATGGTATGCGCAGGTAAAGCGGGAAACGGGCCTTTTCCTTCATGCTCAATTCGAGGCGGATCTTTTCATCAAAAGGATAATGCGTTTCTTCGTGTATGCTCACCGTTTTTCCGTTTGCCACTTTCGCTGTTACAGTACCTTCGGCGTATAACATGGCCACGAGACCATTGTCCGGAGTGGCCATCCATAGGTGTTCGGCATAATAGGGCCAGCCTTGTGCGTGGTTATGCTGGCAACAACGATGCAGAAAAGGGTTCATCAGAAATTCCGGGCCGCTGTTATCAATCCCGGGCGCATGATCGGTGCCGTCACTCACCACCATATTGGGAGCCGTCAGATAGCGAAGCGCCTTGAAATCGGATGTCATAGCTGCCGGATATGTGTTGAATGCAACATTTTCGCAGTTGTCTGCCCACATGGGATCACCCGTAATTCCGGCCAGCATTTCATCGCTGGCCATCTGCTCCACCATCCCGCAAACCTCTATGGCCTGCCGCGGATCGCTAAAGCCCGGGCGTGCATTTTCATCGGCTCCGAACATACCTCCCGGCACCTGGCCGTAAAGATTCCTGATCAAATGAAAATTATTGTATGTGGCATCCATGTGCGCGGAATCCCTTGACTGCATATACCAGGTGGCGGGCTCCCTGAAACACTGCGCGATATTCACATTGTGCCAGTTCGGTAATCTGTCCTTTTGCATCCAGTCTGCCGTGTTATGATGAACTTTTTTTGCCAGATCGAGTAACCAATCTTCGCCCGTGCGATTGTATAACCAATAAATACTGTACAGATCATCGCCTCCGCGACTATTTTCCCAATACAATTTCAGCAGCTTATTTTCCGGGATCGTGGCCTGCCATTTGAAATACTTTGTCATGAATGGAATCAGCCTGGGATCATTGCTGTATTCATAATAGGACTGCAAGCACCAGATCATGATCATATTGGGCCAGAGATCGGGATTATTGCCCTGGTTGCTATTGAGATATGATTTTTCAATTGCCATTGGGCCAAAGGATCCGTCAGAACGCTGACTCTGCAACACTTTTTCAAGCCAAAGCATGGTTTCCGCGAGGATTTTTTTGTCGCCAAGCACATATCCAAGGTCACCATATCCTTTCAGCCAATAAGGAACCTCTTCCCAACCCCTGTCTCCGGTGCCATTACCACTGAACCAGCCATTATTCTTTTTATCTAACCATATACTGATTTCATTTAGTTTTCCGGTCAATCCGTCCCTTTGTAATTCCAGGTATTTTTTCAGCCAGCCTCCGGGCTGAATACTGCCGATAGGGAGTTTTATGAAGCTTAGCGGTTGCAGTGGTGCCCGATTCCCCTCATAGTTGAGGCTCACTGAGTCCAGTGTGGGCCGGTACACTGAGCTGAGCTCTATCTGCTCGTTGCCGCCTTTCAGTTGGGAACTGCAATTCGTAAATAGAAGTAGCGAGCCGGTTAGCAGAATCAATAAAATGAATATTGTATATCGCATAGTCTATCTCGTTAGTTATGTAATCAAACCGGGTTTATCTCTTTGCTATTTTGATTTAATTTTACTGATAGCCGATTTCGGGAAAAGGTTATTGATGAATTCCACGTTTTCTGAATCCTTTGTTTGAATAAATATGCCGGAGTCACCGGCGGCCTGGCAATTCCGGACAATCATATTTTTTGATAACTCCGCCGAGATGAAGGGCATGCCAGCCCGTGATTGTCGCCCTTCCACATGATCCAATAAAATTTTGGAGGATTTCCGAATGAAAAACGAGGGTCCATTATCTACGTTTACCTCGCAATCGATGAATTGAATTCCTTTGGCAAATCTGCATTTAATACCCGTTGAGCTAGTCAGGCTTATCTGCTGAAACCGGATGTCTTCAAGCGGGGACTCGGGCAGGCCTGATATGTTCATGGCCTCCCTGATACGCGTGCCCGTGATATTGGTAAATCTGAAATTTTTGAATATGGGTGTTGCCTCACTCACGGGTTCAGGCTCTTCGCTGCGGGAATCATAATACATATCCAGGGAAATTCCCTCGGATACATTATCCATCACAATATTGGATATATTGATATTTTCCACTACACCGCCACGTCCCCTCGCCGTCTTAATGCGGATGCCCCGAAGCGTTCCATTAAATACACAATTGGTGACAGTTACATTCCTGATTCCGCCAGACATTTCACTGCCAATGCCGATGGCGCTTCTGCCATGAGCAAAACTGCAATTGGTTATTACGATGTTCTCGGAAGCTATCCCAATGTCACGTCCGTACTTGTTGTAACCAGATTTCAGCGTAATGCAATCATCCCCGCAATCAATAAAACTGTCAGATATTCTTACAAATTTGCAGGATTCCGGATTGATGCCGTCGGTATTGGGCGAACCATAGGGCTGAATGATCGAAATTCCGCGGATGGTAATATTTTCACAATACACCGGATGGATGGACCAGGATGGTGAATTCAGTATGGTAATATCGCTGATCAAAATATTTTTGGAATGATAAAGATTGATCATACGAGGTCTCGGAAATGGTAATGGACTTCCGGGAGGATTGTCTGGTTCCCTTTCAACGATATTCAGTTTCTTACGCAAAATTTCCGTTTGCCTGTAGGCTTCCCACCAGGCTTCTCCCTGGCCTTCCAGGGTTCCGCGACCGGATATGGAAATATTTTCAAGGTCAAAACCCGTAAATAAAGAAGCATATATTTTTCTTCCAATCCCTTCCCAACTCCCCTCCACCACCGGTGTTTGAGAAATATTGTTATCGAATACCAGCACCGCTCCCGCCATTATCTCCAGTTGAATATTGCTTTTGAGAAAAATGGGGCCGGTGAGATATCTTCCCGAGGGAAAGATGATTTGCCCTCCTCCCGCCTTCGCACAGTCATCCACTGCCTTCTGGAAGGCAGTGGTGCATAGCGTTTTCCCATCTCCAACCGCGCCATAATCCTTCACATTATAATATGATTGAGCATGCAGGTGGGGAAACAGAAACAAAGCCAGAGTCAAATAAATGATTAACCTTTTCATTTTTTATTTCTTTAACTATCAATCAGGATTCATCCAGGTTCATTTTGGATGAATCACTAATCGCCAGTTTCCAGTCTTAGCTTTCCTACCAGGCCCGATTCCAGAGGCGTCCAATTGGAAGCGTCGAAGGGTCCGTAAGTAATATCAACAAAGAAATATTGTTGCCATTTCGCTTTTTTCTTGTCCAGCCAAATCATCCTGTTTGCATCCAGATTGGTGACCTTCACAATCAGATGGTTGCCCTTGCTTTTCATAACACCAGAAGGAATATCCAGGATATAGGGCACAGACCAGCTGCGGCCAATCATCCTGCCATTAACAGTAACTGTGGTCATCTATCTCACATCACCCAGGTTGAGAC